>PWSB01000068.1 GCA_003563375.1 Actinomycetota bacterium
ACCTTCAAAGGATCCAAAGCAAACCTCTATTTGGACAGGGGTATTGGAACATGTATTTTTTCTTTCAAAAAAAGGGTCGCTTACAATGGATTTCCTCAAATAAGCCTGCCCGTAGACTTCTCCCACCGCTTCATTTAAGGCCTTGTCCAGCCTATGGCTCTCCTGCACGCAGATACCCTGGCCTATATTGATGTCCATGTAGACCGTACCGCAATCCTGGCACAGCGCAAGCCTTTCTTTTTCCGCGGTCCTGGCATTCTCGAGGATATAATCCAGTATCTTCTTAGCTCTTGGGTCCTGCTCAGAAGATCTTGCCTCCCTTATGGCTGAGGTTATATCAGGAGGCAGGCTGAAGCTTGCCTCAGCTATTAACTGCGCTGCTTTTCTTTTTATGGCTGCTATTTTTATACTTTTCATCTTTTCCGGGGCACTCGGGGTTGATGCAGAGCTCCCAGGGCCTTTTCCCCTTGCTGATGACTTTTACCATAGGATATTGGCATGACTTGCACATATCCCTGGTAGTAAGTATAAGGCCCTTTTGGGGAAGTGAAAAGGTATTTGTGCATTTGGGAAAAGCCGAGCAGCCCACAAACCTTTTTTTGCTTTTTTTGGAGGTCCTTATCACAAGTTCGCCTTCACATCCCTCCAGGGTGCATTTCCCTACTTTCAAGTCTTCCTTTACCCCGTTTTTTATCTCTTTTGCAATCTCTTCCTTTTCATCCTTTAACCTTGCCAGGACCTCTTTTAACATGACTCTGGATTTCTGGATTACCTCTTCCTTGGTCTCATCACCTGCAACAATACCGTCCATATCCATTTCTAGCTCTGCAGTCATATCAGGAGAAGATATCTTTTCTGCATGTTTTTTGAGCATCTTTATAACCGATATCCCCTTCTCGAAAGGCTCTAAGGGATTACTTTTGACATATCCCCTGTTTATAAGGTTTTGGATGATGGCATGCCTTGTAGCCTTGGTGCCCAGGCCAAGCTCTTCCATTTTTTCAACCAGCTTTCCCTGGCTGTATCGGGAAGGCGGTTTGGTCTCTTTATCCAGCAACTGTTTTTTTATCACATCCAGTATCTGGCCTTTCTCCAGCGGGGGCACATAAAGGTCCTTATGCTTGTAATAAGGGTAGACCTCCACCCAACCCTTTTCGACCAGGTGGGACCCGTTTGCAGTAAACTTTTCTGAATTTATATCTATTTTTACGGATATGCTTTTCAGTTTGCCTGCAGGCATCAGAGTAGCCAGAAATCTTCTTGCCACAAGCTCATATATCTTCCACTCATCTGCTGAGAGCCTACCCTTTTGAGCAGCCATGGTGGGATGGATAGGCGGATGGTCAGTCGATCTCTTCCTTCCCCTTGAAGCAGTTATTTTTTTCTGGGATAAGACTTTGGAACACATACCTGAAAAATAGGAAGACCTGCCTATCTCCCCGGTAAGCTCAGCTAGATCAATGGCGGAAGGATAGACTGTATTGTCTGTCCTTGGGTAGCTGATGTACCCGTTCATGTACAGGTTTTCGGCAGTGTTTATAGTCCTGTTGGCGGTAAACCCTATAGAATTGGCAGCAACTATGAGGCCTGTGGTATTAAAGGGAATAGGAGGAGCGACCTTTTTGTGGCTCTCTTTTACCTCTTCGACCGCTGCCTTTGCCCCCAGGTTATTATAGGCTTTCTCAGCTTCCCCCCTTTTTAAAAACTTCTTTTTTTTATGGCCGGCCTCAAATTCCTCGCCATTGCCTGTTTTGAGCAAAACCTTGAGCACCCAATAGGGGACAGGCTTAAAACCTTTGATCTCCATCTCCCGGTCTACTACCAGTGCAAGGGTAGGGGTCTGAACCCTTCCCACTGAAAGGAATTTATCCTTTACCTGATAAGAGGCAAGGGATATGAAACGGGTCAGTGATGCTCCCCATATAAGGTCTATATCCTGCCTGGCCCTCCCGGCCAGAGCCAGGTTTAGGTCAAGCTTTCCAGGTTTTTTAAAAGAGTGCTCGAGTTCCCTGGGAGTAATGGAAGAGAACCTGGCCCTCTTAGAAGAAGCTACGCTGTTCTCCTCCTTAGCAATCCCCAAGGCATCATAGCCTATAAGCTCGCCTTCCCGGTCATAGTCTGTAGCTATGATTATCTCATCAGCCTGCCTGGCCGCCTTGCGAAGCGCATGGATTATCTTCTTCTGGATGGGCATTTTTTCAATCTCGGCCTCTATGAGGTCAGCGGGATCAGTCTTGAACCAGTTAGAGTATTTTTTGGGAAAGTCCACCTTAAGTATATGGCCTTTTAGCCCAATAACCCTGTAGTCTGTCCCTTTAAGGCCAAAGATGTATGTAGGCACACCATTTATTTTATCTTCCTTGGCTCCGTTTCCGGAGAGTATGGAAGCTATTCTTTTTGCCGCTATTTCTTTTTCTGAAATTATTAGTTTCAATATAATCACCCTGAGTTTGAAATAATATCACTAAAATTATAAAAATCAAATTAATTAATAGAATAAGATGTGTTATATAAAAGATATCAGGCAGCATACAATTATGATAATGCAATATCTTTTGTAGAGCATGACCGGTTTTAGCTATCTTTTAATATAAATATTTCGGCTTTCATGCCTTTTTGTATATTTCCGGCTTGTTCCCCAAAAACAGCGATACCATCTGCTCTTGACAAGGAAGTCAATATCCCTGAGCCCTGCATGCCGGTAGAACAAAAGAAGTACCGGCCTTCTTTTTTTACAAGCCTTACCCTGGCAAAATGGACCCTGCCTTTTTTATTTATAAACTCATGGGCAGCTTTTGCAATGACCCGGGGTCTGAATAGATCCCTGTCTCCTATGATCTTCTTGATTAGAGGCCTCACATACATCTCAAAGCAGACCATAACGGATACTGGATTTCCGGGAAGTCCAAATATATATTGGTCCCCATAGGTTAAAAAAACAAGGGGCTTTCCAGGTTTCTGGTTTACTTTCCAAAAGATAAGCTCAGCCCCCAGGCCTATCAGTGTCTCCTTTACAAAATCATAATCACCTACGGAGACTCCTCCGCTTAAAAGGAGTATGTCACATTTTGATAAACCCTCCATTATCTTCTGACACATAGCTTTTTGGTTATCTTTTACAATACCGAAAGGAATATATTCTATTCCCAACTCTTTCAGCTGGGCTGAAAGAGAATAGCTGTTGCTGTCCCTCACCCTCCCTATACTTAGCTTTTTGTCTATGGGGATAATTTCATCTCCGGTTGATATTATCCCTACCACAGGGGGTCTGTAAACTGGTATATTCATCTTCCCCAGCGAAGCAAGTACCCCTATATCTGCGGCAAAGATCTTTTTATCCTTTTGCAAAGCCACCTCCCCTTTTTTTATATCTTCCCCTTTGCGCCTTATGTTCTCTCCGGCCTCGCACTGCTTACAGGCTAATATTTCTGTGCCTATTTTTTTTGTATCCTCTTTCCTGATAACAGCGTCACAGTTATTGGGGATAGGCGCACCGGTCATAATTGCCATGCAGCTGCCATGCTCCAGGTTCGTCAAGGGGATTTTGCCTGCAGGAATATCTACATCTAATAATTTTAGACTGACCGGGCTTGCATTTGCACCTTTTGTATCTTTTGCAATCAGTGCGTATCCATCCATCGCAGAATTGTCATAGGCAGGTATATCATCCTCCGAAGTTATATTTTCTGAAAGAACCAGATTAAGGCTCTCCAGCAGAAAGACCTCTGTCTTGGTTGTCTTTGCACGCTCAAGCACTTTGTCTTGAGCTTCTTTTGGTGAAATCATTTTTTCCCTTCATTTTTTATTAATATTAATCCTGGCCCTGCCCACATTCAGTATCTCTGCCTGTAAGTATGTCCACTCCATGAGGCAGCGGCCTATAAATCAGGTCCAGGCTATCTTTTACCCCCTTTATGCTTCCCGGAAGATTTATTATTAGTGTGCTTTTCCTGATCCCGCTTATACCTCTTGAAAGTATTGACCTGGGTGTTTTTTTTTGGCCTTCAATCCTTATGATCTCGCTGAAACCAGGGACCTTCTTTTCAATCACCTCTTCTGTAGCCTCAGGGGTCACATCTAAAGATGAGAACCCGGTTCCCCCTGTAGTAAGGATAAGATCTGCTTTCAATCCGTCAGTTATTTGCCTAAGTTCGCCGCTTATCATCTTTTGATCATCAGGGATTATCTTATAGTATGAAATCTCCCATCCTTTCTGCTTGAAATATCCCACTATATATTTTCCGCTTCTATCTTCGCGCTGGCCAAGATATCCCTTTTGACTGATGGTGATAACCGCTACCCTTAATTGTTTTTTCATAGCCTATCATCCTTCTTTGATTGGTTGAATGTGATTGGGTCGTTTAGCTTTATGTATCCAGCCTTTATAACCCTGCAGAATACTCCTTCCCTTGGCATTATGCAGCTTCCGATCTGGTAATATATGCTGCAGGGTTTGATGCAGTCCTTTCCTATCTGAGTAACCTCCAGCTCAGCTTCCCTGCCTACTTTTATAATGTCTCCCACCTTGAGCTTTTCAAGCCTCAAAGATCTGGTGGTAATATTCTCAGCGAAATCACCAGGGCCCGCACTTAGCCCATTACGGTTTACCTTTTCTATGCTTTCTACTGAAAGAAGGCTTACCTGGCGGTGCAACTTCCCGCTGTGGCAATCCCCTTTGATACCATTTGCATCCAGGTTAGCTTCTATTGCAGGTTTTTTTTTCATTCCCTTTTTACTGGCCGAGTTTATGGATACTATCCTTCCTTTTTCCAAACAGAGCTCCTTTATCAATATTTTTTATAATAATCGCTTTTCCCTCCGGTTTTTTCCATAAGCTCCACTCCTCCTATACTCATGTCCTTGGATATGCCCTTGCACATATCATAGATTGAGAGCAGAGCTACACTCGCCGCCACAAGCGCTTCCATCTCTACTCCGGTTACATCGAATCCCCTGACAGTGGATACAGCTTCTATCCTGTTTTTTTCCTCTATTACCTTCAGATCTATACCCACGTAGTCAAGCCTGACCTGATGGCAGAGGGGAATGAGCTCCCAGGTCCTTTTGGCAGCAGAAATCCCAGAGATTTTTGCTGTGCCAAGGACATCTCCCTTCCTTACCTGGTTTGTTTTTATCTTCTCCACGATCTTTGGGGCCAGGATGATAAAGCCTTTAGCCACAGCCATCCTATGCGTACTTTTTTTACCCCCAACATCTGACATCCTGACCTGGCCCCTTTTATCCATATGGGTAAAATCAGACTGATTATTCATAAAATCTTAACCTCCTATCATATTCATAGAATCTTGTATATTTGTGTGGTCCCTGTAATCCGGCTTGCCTTTTATATACTCTGAGACCATTTTTATTATGGTATCGGGCCCCCTGCCTTTCCTCAGCTCTTTTTTTATATCCAGCTCCTTGCCGGAAAACAGGCACCGTTTTAAAGTTCCTCTGGAAGTCAGCCGTATTCTGTTGCATCTTTTACACCGGTCTTTGCTTATTTTAATAAATCCAATGCTGCCAGTGCTGCCGCTTTTCCTATAATAGGCCGCAGGACCGAAACCCTGAGGTCCTTTGATCCTGCGATAAAGCGCCCGGCTGGTCATAAATCTAAAAATATCATCCAAGTTTACCTGTTTTATCCCGGATTCTTTTTGGTAACTGCCGGTTTCCAGTCCTGGGATATGCATCCTTTCTATAAACCTAATGAATACCGGTTTTTTTTCAGACATCTCTATAAAACTCCGGGCATCATCAAGATTAAATCCGGAGGTGATCACCGTATTAATCTTTATAGGCCCGAATCCCATCATTATGGATTCATCTAAAGCCTCCAATACCTTGCCAAGCAAGCCCCCTCTGGTTATCCTGCTGTAATTGTTTTCATCCAGGCTGTCAATACTTATATTTATCCTTTTTGTTCCCAGCCTGTAGAGATCTTTCAAAAAACGTTTGAGTAATACCCCATTGGTGGTAATCGATATATCCTCTATTGGACCGATAGCTTTTATACCTTCGATAATGGTAATTATATCTTTCCTTACCAGGGGTTCGCCCCCGGTCAACCTTATCTTCCTAAACCCAAGCCGGGATAATATCCCTACTGTTTTAATGATCTCCTCAGCGCTAAGAAGCTGGGCCCTGTCTAACATCCTTATACCTTCTGCAGGCATGCAGTAAGTACACCTTAAGTTGCAGCGATCGGTTACGGAAAGCCTTAAATAATCAATTTTTCTGTTAAAATCATCAATCATCTTTTTTCCGTCTTAGTCATTAAAATACATGTATGGAGGTAGCCTTTATTGATGCCCCGATCTTTTTACCCCGGCAAAGCTTTAACCTTGAAATAGAGTCTTTTGTGACATAGGAACTTAAATAAAACCCGCAGTCTATAACAATCTTTCCATACATGCCAATATCATTAATCTGGGTTATCTTTCCCTCCACCATATTCATAGCCGAGGTCTTCCTTGGCCTGGCCCCGGGGC
>PWSB01000033.1 GCA_003563375.1 Actinomycetota bacterium
CTTTTTGATTATAGATTTTTCTTTTATCTCTATTGAGATATGTTTCTTCACGGATTTAATCTGATTTGCTTTTTTAAGCACAATATATTTTTTATTATCCAATATAACTTTGTCCCGAAAGAAAATATTTTACTCAGGATACCATACTAAGATGATTAGGTATATTTATAACATTTAATGGATGACAAATCTACCAAATTTTTGGAAACTGCCTCTGTTTGGGGGGCTAGATTGAGGCCTGGTATGAAGGTTTTTGCCATTTATATGATTTTGGGCCTCATCTTTTAAAATATAATTTTATCATCTCCAGGGTCGACCGGCAGAATGCAGGAAGGTCTTCAGGTTTTCTGGAGGTTACGATATTATCGTCTACCACCACTTCCCGGTCAATATACTGGCCTCCTGCATTTTTTAAGTCTGTGGCTATGGCAATATATCCTGTGACCTTTTTATCCCTTATGATGTCTGCTTCCACCAGCATCCAGCCGCCGTGGCATATGGCTGCAATAACCTTGCAGCCTTCAAAGGCATCCTTTACCAGTTTTACCATCGCCATGTTTATCCTCATCTTGTCGGGCGCGTTGCCTCCGGGTATTATAACTGCGGCTACCTGTTCCAGGTCCACATCTTCAGCAGCCATATCCGACTGCATGGGCATGCCGAATTTTCCCGTGTAGGTCACTTTCTTTTTGGGCCCTACCTTTACCACCTCATAGCCGGCTTCAAGGAAACGGTAATATGGATATACAGCTTCTTCATCCCTGAACTGGTCCTCAAGCAATAGTATTATTTTTGCGGGCATGTCAGACTCCTTTTTTTATAATTATGTTAAACAGCAGGCTTTTGTGTCAAGAAAGATTATCCCAGGCTTATATTATATTAAGATACATAGAGGTTTTTAGCCTAAAATAAACTTAGTACAATAAAAATAATAGAAGTCTATAATTTAAAGTATATGCAAATAAAAGAAAAAAATATGAAGTTTATAAATTAATTATATACATTCTGACTATTGTTTTAGTTGTAAATATAGTACAGGGATGCTGACTCTTTTCCCAGCCCCTGCCGGACCCAGAAAAAACCGTCCAGGATTTCTGGTCTGCCTTAAAATCCGGAGACCATAGAAAAGCTTCTGCCCATGTTTATGGAGAGGACCTGCTCGTGGTAGCAGGCGATCTTCCCCTTTGGCTTTTTGATGAAGGCTCCGTGGTAGGAAAATACGGGCAAGAATACTTTGCAAGGATAGACTTGGCTACAGAGAGCCACAAAATAGAAGATAATACTGCAGAGGTAAGGGTCAGGATAACCTGGCCGGATCTGGGGGTGCTTCTCCCCCTGTTTATTCCTGAGGCGATGGAGGTAGCTTTTGGAGCGGTCCTCGGAGGAGCCACAGGCGAACAACTGGAACCATTGCTTGGGCCGCTGCTTCTAGAAGCACTTGAAGGCACGCCTGATATTGAGGCCTTTCATAGGGTAGCACTTGTGCTAGTGGAAGGTGAATGGAAGCTTAAATCATCGCCCCTTCCTTATGCTTCGGATGCATTTGGCCTATCGTATTTTAATGAGGAAGGTCCTGCCTGGCCGGAGGAGGTAAAAAGAAAAGAGGAGCCTGGAAAAAATTCCGTTTTTGAAAATATAAGGGAGAAGGCCCGAAAAGATTGGCCCCAAGACAGGAGCATGCAGGACCTGCAGTACAGGGAACAGGTCCGGTCTTATAAGAACATGGAAGATCTAGAAAGGCATCCAGAAATAATTGCCAGGGTTATCCTGGACTGGCCTGATGACTATATCATGCAGGAGTACCATTATTGGCAGCAGCTGGATTCCAAGGAATTTATGCAGGCCCTGGATAGTGAACACCCTGAAATAATTGCCAGGGTTATCCTGGACTGGCCTGGTGACTATATCATGCAGGAATATGCTTATAAGGAACAGGTCAGGGCTAAAAGATTTATGGAAACAATACCTGATGAGGATCCCCTCAAGCAGAAAGCCTTAGAACAATGGCCTGATGACTATATTTTGCAGGAATTCAATTATATGCCATAGCATTGCAATTCTGGTTTAGAAGGCATATAATATACACAAATATATATATACATAAATGGTATGAGGGACAGATTCCAAAAGTTTTTACTTCTTATAAGCAGGATAAGGTATAGCAAGGACAGGCATCTCTATATAGGGGTATTCGCTTTTATGGCCCTTCTGCTTTTTATTTTTTTCGGCCTTTATATAAAGATGAGGGCTGACCTTAAGGTCAGGGATAATATACTGGAAAGCTATTATGACCAGCCTCAACCTGGGAAGGATATCCAGGAACCTGGCAGGGATAAAATAAAAGTATACATATGCGGCGAGGTAATCCGGCCCGGCGTATATGAGATAAGCAGGGAGGCCAGGGTCTCCGATGTGCTGAAGCTTGCAGGAGGCCCGGGCCCAGATGCAGCTTTACAATCCATAAACCTGGCCCGCAGGGTTACCGACGAAGAAAAGATATCTGTCCCATCACTGGAGGATATCAAAAGCCAGGAGCAGAAAAGCAGCGGACTTATCAATATAAATTCTGCCAGCCAGCATCTCCTGGAGACCCTGCCAGGCATAGGTCCCGCAACAGCTGAAAACATTTTAGAGTACCGGGAAAAAGAAGGCCCTTTTAAAAAAATAGAGGATATAAAGGAAGTCTGGGGAATAGGTGATAAGAAATTCCAGGAAATAAAAGGCCTTATATCGGTTTAGGAAGCCATACCCCCTGGTGGGCAGCAGGAGCTGCAGCAGGCATATTATTGGCCAGAAGCTATGGTTTTAGGCTTGGTATAGTAATCTTTTTGTCTTTGGCTTCAGGACTTTCATGCCTGCTTGCTGCCAGGTTTTCAGGAAAAAAAAGAAAAAAAGCATTTTATTCTGCCTGCCTGTTCATATTTTCTATACTTGGCATGTTGACTTTTAGCTTGCAGCAGAGCCCAGGGGTACTGGCAGGGTTTATAAATGAAGAGGTCAGGGTATCGGGCAGGATATCAAACCATCCCGGCGTATACGCAGGCTATTGTTTTTTTGACTTAAAGGCCGTGAAATTGGAATCCGGGGGGTCGGTCTACCGCATCGAAGAGAACATACAGGTCAGGGCCCCTGATGGGGTAAGGGCCTACAGGGATGATACCGTGGCGGTAAGCGGGCAAGTTAGAAGCGGCAGGGTTTTGGCATCCTGCGTAGTTGCAGCGGAAGGCAGCGGTTTTTTAAATCATGCCTATACCTTAAGAAAAAGGGTCTATGCCTGCCTAAAGGACACCTATAACAAGCATCTGGGCAGGGATCTTGGCCCGGTCTGTGAAGCACTGGTGCTGGGAAACAGGACAGATATACCGTACGGGATATTATCTGATTTCAGGGGAGCAGGCATATACCACGTGCTTGCGATCTCCGGCATGCATATATCCATACTGGTATACCTGATGATGAAACTGTTAAAAAAAACCCCGGGTTGGCTTGCCTTGGTGATTGTGCTGCCCATACTGGGTGGTTTCAATTTAATGGTAGGCTTGAGGGCAAGCCTGCTCCGGGCTTCATCCATGATGGTACTGATGATGCTGGGCAGGTCCTGGGGCAGGAAATTCAATACAGGTGACGTATTTTTTATCACTTTTGCTGTTTTGCTTCTAT
Source organism: Actinomycetota bacterium (assembly GCA_003563375.1). Classification (GTDB taxonomy): domain Bacteria; phylum Actinomycetota; class Humimicrobiia; order Humimicrobiales; family Humimicrobiaceae; genus Halolacustris; species Halolacustris secundus. The sequence goes on from PWSB01000033.1 coordinate 3,661, forward strand.
TTATACCTTCTTTTCTGGCCGATCTCGGTTTTTGGCTGTCATTTGTTTGCTTTGGGTCAATAATCTTTATAGTCCCCTTGTTTGAAAGATTGCTAGGCTGGCCCAGAAATTATTATTTAAGGCTTGTGACCGTCTCCGCTACCATAGGACTTGCAACATTTCCCCTTAATGCATATTTTTTTGGCATGTTTTCGATGGCGGGGGTTTTTTCCAATCTTATCATATTGCCTGTTTTCTATGTTTTTATGATAATGCTTTTTATAATATCCTTTCTGGTGGTCCTCTGGCCCCCGTCGGGGGTTTTGCTTGTCCTGCTCAGGCCTTTTCTGACCTATATCACCAGGGCAGCACACTATATCAACAGGGTTGAGCTTGTTAAAATAGAGTTCGACAATTTTCCCCTGCAGGCAGTATTGATATATTATGTGCTTTTGTTTTTATTATTGTTATTATTATACAAATATATCATTTTGAGGGATGCCCGTGGACAAAAATAAAGCCAAGCCGTGCATAATGTATATAAGCAGGAACAGCGCCTTGCTGGATGAAAAGGTTTCTGAGGTAAAGGACAGGCTGAAAGGCAAAATAAACACAGATACCGACCTGAAGGTCTATGGTGAAGCTGATGAGATCGAGGAATCTGAGCTGGCCAATTTTTTGGGCATGCCCTCTTTCTTTTCCAAGAGCAAGGTACTTATCCTAAAGGGGGTCGACCGATACCCGGCCAAGCTCTTAAAGGTCCTAGCCAGGTATATAGGGGATCTGTGCCCGGGCATATTTTTGGTGCTGACCTCTTCAAAGGAAAGGCTCAACCCAAGATTTCTAAAAGCAGTCAGGTCGGCCGGCACTATAAAGAGCCTTAAGGTGCCTTCTCCCGCTGATGCACGCCGCTGGCTTAGGGATAGGGCCGGGTCTGACGGGCTGGACTTTAGCCCCGAAGGCATGGAAACCTTTTTAGAGAATGTAGACTACAGGCTTGACACCCTAAAGCATGAATACGAGAAGCTGTACCTGTATGCTGGGGGATCAGCGCAGAGTATAGGGCCAAAAGAAGTTAACCGGCTGATACCCCGTGTGCACAACCTCAGGGTCTTTGACCTGGTGGACTATGTAGGGGCCAGGGATAAAGCTAAGGCATTAAAGGCCCTGCGGTCGGTCTTGGGCCAAAGCTGGGCCCTTATCGGAGCAGTCACCCTGCTCCACCGCTGTTTTAAGGCAATGCTTTATTTTAAGTATCACCTGGATAAGGAGGGCAGCGACTATATTAGAAAAAACAGCAAGGCCCCTCCGTACATGGTTGAAAAGATAATAAAAAAATACAAAGGTTTCGCTGCAGGCTACAGCCATGAGGAGGTCCTTGAGACCATAAGCATTTTAAATGAATACGACATCAGGTTCAGGGATGCATACAGGCCTGAAAAGCTTATGGCGGGCTTGATATCTGAGATAATCGGGCCTTAGGCCTTAATGGAGGTAAGTTTTTTGGCAGCGCCTGATTTTCTGTTTGCCACAAAATTGGAGTGTACAGCATTATTTTTGGCTGCTTTGTCCAATGCTTTGTAAAGCAGGTCAAGATTCTCTTTAGCAGACTCAGCATCCTTTGCGTCCACTGCTTCCAAGAATTTTTTATGGAAATGCTTTATCCTTGCCTTAAGGGCTTTGTTCTTAAGGTTTCTTACCTTGTTCTGCCGGTCTCTTTTTTCCTGGCTCTTTATATTGGGCATATTTGTTTTTTCCTTTCAAGACTAAATTCGAAAACTTATTTTAACACTTTTTACTAAAATTTAAAAATATTATAATTTAAGAAATTTAAATGATATAATTCTTTTTTCTCTATAGCAATAGGCAATTATGGAAAAAGACAGTTTTATCTCAAGACATAGGATTTTGAGCGCCACATTGATAGTCACCCTGGCTATACTGCTATCCAAGATAAGCGGCCTGGTAAGAGACCAGGTCATGGCAGGCTATTTTGGCATGACCCTGGAGACCGATGCTTTTACCTGGGCTTATTTTATCCCCAACCTTTTCAAGGTCTTGTTTGCCGAGTCCCTAATAGTGGCTGCTTTTATACCCATCTACTCCTCTTACCTTAAAAGAAACCAAAGGGAGCAGATGGGATCATTTGTAAATTCAGTAGGCAGCATAATGGTGATGGTATTTTCTTTTTTGGCCGTAATCATATTTATACTCTCTCCCCAGATAGGGCAGGTCCTCTCCTCTGTAGCCAACCATCAGCTGGACGTAGGCAATTTTGTGCTCATGAACAGGATAATGGTATTATCTGTGGTAACACTCAGCCTTTCAGGCCTGGCAACAGGGATACTAAACTCCCATAACCTGTTCACCCTTCCCGCGATAGCCCCATTGGTGATGAACCTGGCCACGGTAGGATTTGTGATCATGCTTGCCAGGCAGCTTGGCATAGTGTCCATGGCCATAGGGGCTATGGCCGGTTCCATACTGCACCTTTTGGTCCAGGCACCCCAGATGAAAGTGAGCGGGATAAGATACAGGTTCGGCATAGACTTAAAGCAAAAAGCTGTAAGGGAGATGTTTTCCTTGATGTTCCCTATACTGTTGAGCCTGGGCGCTGTCCAGCTGAATAACAGCATAGACTACTTTTTCGCGCTCAATCTTGGACCGGGAAACACCACTGCGCTCACTCTCTCCTGGAGGGTTGCAAATATGCCTCTGGGCATATTCTCAGTAGCTGTGATAACAGTACTCTTCCCCCTGTTCTC
>PWSB01000025.1 GCA_003563375.1 Actinomycetota bacterium
ACAGACCAGGATCTTTACCTGTTCAACGAAGGGAACCACTTCAGGCTCTATGAAAAACTCGGAGCCCACCCCTTAAAAGTCAGGGGCAAACAGGGTTATTATTTTGCTTTATGGGCCCCAAATGCCAAAACCGTGACCGTATTCGGAGATTTCAACCATTGGGATAAAAAAAGCTGTCCACTTTGCCCCAAGGGAAACTCGGGCATATGGGAGGGTTTCGTTGAGGGTATAGAGGAAAACACCCTTTATAAATTCCACATAGTATCCAATTATTATGGTTATTCGGTGGACAAACCAGATCCCTATGCCTTTTATTTTGAAAAACCGCCTTATACAGCCTCGATTACGACCAGGCTCGGCTACAGGTGGAAAGACAGCCTCTGGATGAAAAAAAGGGAGAGGTTTAACAAACTGGACGGGCCCATATCCGTATATGAGCTTCATCTGGGCTCCTGGGCCAGGAAAGGTGAAGGGGGATGGCAATGGCTAAATTACAGGGAACTTGCCCCCAGGCTTGCTGAATATATAAAAGAGACAGGATTTACCCATGTTGAATTTCTTCCTATAATGGAACACCCTTTTTATGGCTCATGGGGATATCAGATAACCGGATTTTTTGCCCCTACCTCAAGGTATGGCAGGCCGGAGGATTTCATGTACTTGGTGGATTATTTGCACCGGCAGGATATAGGGGTTATCCTTGACTGGGTCCCCTCCCATTTTCCAGGGGACGAGCATGGTCTCGGCTTTTTTGACGGGACCCACCTGTATGAACATTCAGACCCAAAAAAAGGGATTCACCCTGACTGGGACTCATTCATATTCAACTACGGGCGAAATGAAGTACAGTCATTTCTGATCAGCAATGCGTTTTTCTGGCTGGACCTCTACCATATAGACGGCCTCCGCCTGGATGCCGTGGCTTCCATGATCTACCTTAATTACTCTCGAAAGCAAGGTGAGTGGATACCCAACAAGTATGGGGGAAATGAAAATCTGGAAGCTCTGGATTTTTTGCGGAAGTTCAATACCCAGGTCTACAGGCATTTCCCAGATGTGCAGACCATAGCCGAGGAATCAACCTCGTGGCCCATGGTCTCCAAACCGATATATGTAGGTGGCCTGGGGTTCGGGATGAAGTGGGACATGGGTTGGATGCACGATACCCTCATCTACATGGCCAAGGACCCTGTACACCGCAAGCATCATCAGGACATGCTTACCTTCAGGATGATATATGCTTTTCATGAAAATTTTATGCTTCCCCTTTCCCATGATGAGGTAGTCCATGGAAAAGGGTCCCTGATAGGAAAGATGCCTGGAGACTATTGGCAGAAATTTGCCAATTTAAGGTTACTGCTGGCTTACATGTTTACCCAGCCAGGTAAGAAAATACTTTTTATGGGAGCTGAATTCGGTCAATTCAATGAATGGTATCATGAAAAAAGTCTGGACTGGCATCTTTTAGAATACCCCCTCCATAAGGGTTTGAAGAGGTTTACCAGCGACCTTAACAGGTTATATAAAGGCCAAGAGGCCCTCCACCAGCTTGATTTTGACGGAAATGGTTTTGAATGGGTAGACTGCAATGACTACAAGGCCAGCATCATTACTTACCTTAGAAAAGATAGGAAAGGAGACCAAATATTGCTGGTAGCGGCAAATTTTACTCCGGTCGCCAGGACCGGCTACAGGGTGGGGATACCCAGCGAAGGGTACTGGGAAGAGATATTCAATACAGATTCAGATCTCTACGGAGGCTCTAATATGGGGAACATGGGAGGGGTTTATTCTATGCCGGTTTCCCATCATGGCCGCCCCTGTTCAATAGAGATAACCCTTCCTCCACTGGCAATAGTGGTATTTAAAAAATATGAATACAGCTTGGATAGGACACAGGTTAGATGAAAAAAAATGCAGGTTCAGGCTTTGGGCGCCTCTTGTAAAAAATGTTTCACTAAAGCTGCACCTTGGCCGGGACACAAAACTCTATCCTATGTCCAGGGACCTGCATGGATACTGGGAGACCTCTATTAAAGCAGGGCCAAGCAAGTATTACTACATACTGGACAGCAAGCTAAAAAGAGCTGACCCGGCTTCCTTTTGGCAGCCGGAAGGGGTTTTCGGCCCTTCGAAGACCATAGACCTCAAAGATTTTAAATGGAATGACCTCAAATGGAGGCCTCCCCCATTAAAAGACCTTATAATCTATGAGCTGCACACGGGCACATTCAGCCCTAAGGGAGACCTTCCTTCTATAATAGAAAGGTTTTCATATTTAAAAGAGTTGGGCATAAACGCTGTAGAGCTTATGCCCGCAGCCCAATTTTCCGGGAGTAGGAACTGGGGTTATGACGGGGTATTCCCTTTTGCTGTCCATGATACATATGGCGGGCCCAGGGAGCTGCAGCACCTGGTAAATGAAGCCCACCTGCAGGGGATGGCAGTCATCCTTGATGTAGTCTATAACCACTTGGGGCCCGAAGGCAATTACTTCAGCCAGTTTGCCCCTTATTTTACCACCGCTTATAATACAGCCTGGGGAAAAGCGGTAAACTTTGACGGCCCAGGGAGCAGAGAGGTGAGAAACTTTTTTATATATAATGCCCTTTTTTGGTTTAAATATTTCCATATAGACGCTTTGAGGCTGGATGCAGTACACGGGATATTTGACTTCAGCGCAACCCATTTCCTGGAGCAGCTGGCCGGGGAGGTTAAAAGATATTGCTCTCTAAACAAAAAGACCCATTACCTTATAGCTGAAAGCGATCTTAACAACTCTCATATTGTAAGGGAAAAGGATGAGGGCGGATACGGTATCCATGCCCAGTGGAATGATGATTTTCATCATAGCCTCCATGCATGCCTTACCGGGGAGAGGGATGGTTATTACGCTGATTTCGGTAAGGTTGCCCATATAAAAAAAGCACTGGAGGAAGGCTACTGCTATGACGGAAATTATTCCCCTTACAGAAAAAGGCTTCACGGCAACAGCTCCAGGGGGCTTAAAGGGGATAAATTTATCACCTACATTCAAAACCATGACCAGGTAGGGAACAGGATGCTGGGCGAAAGGCTATCGGTCCTGGTCCCTTTCGAGGCATACAAGCTTGCAGCTGCTATGGTGATCCTTTCCCATTGCATACCCCTGCTTTTCATGGGTGAAGAGTATGGGGAGACCAAGCCATTCCTCTATTTTACCAGCCACAAAGACCCGGACCTTGCCCGGGCTGTCGCCAGGGGCAGGGCAGATGAGTTTTCAGGTTTCAGCTGGAAGGGACGCCCTCCAAATCCCCAGCATATACAGACCTTCATGGACTCAAAACCGGCAGGCCCCGGTGACCGGAGACAAAAACTTTTACTGGGATATTACAAGGCACTGATCTCTTTCAGGAAAAAAAACCTTGGCGGGACCAGTCCCATGAAGGTCTCTTTTTTTGATGAATCATCCAAAATACTTGTTTTTGCCCCCCTCGGAAAACCCTCTCTGTTATACATATCATCCTTTAATGGAAAGGATGTCCAGGCTCCTTTAAGCATTGCGGGGACCTTTGAAAATATCTTCTGCAGCTCGGAAAAAAAATGGGGAGGTCCCGGAAACTCCCTGCCGTCCAGGATTGGCGGAAAGACAACTTACACCATAAGGGGGCACAGCCTTAATATCTACCGGATTGCTAAAAGATGATTATAAAAATATAATTCATTTATGAATAGATTTATCTGCATACACGGACACTTTTATCAGCCCCCCAGGGAAAACCCATGGCTGGAATTCGTCGAGCTTCAGGATTCAGCGCACCCCCACCATGATTGGAACAGCAGGATAACAGCTGAAGCCTATGCACCCAATACAGCCTCGAGGATCATAGGAAAAGAAGGAAAGATAATCGACATTGTAAATAACTATTCAAAGATTAGTTTTAATTTCGGGCCCACCTTGCTTTCCTGGATGAAGGAGAACAGCAATGACACATATGAGAAAATACTTGAGGCGGATAAGCTAAGCCAAAAAAATTATTCAGGGCACGGATCCGCTCTTGCCCAGTGCTATAGCCATATGATAATGCCCCTGGCCAACCAGAGGGACAAATGGACCCAGGTATTGTGGGGGATCAAGGACTTTGAACACCATTTTAAAAGATTCCCTGAGGGCATGTGGCTTCCGGAGACAGCGGCAGACACCCCTACATTGGAAGCTATGGCAGGCCAGGGCATAAGGTTTACCATACTCGCCCCCTCCCAGGCAGCCAGGGTAAAAGAGGCCGGCAAATGGATAGATACTGGAGATTCCATAGACCCTAAACAACCCTATAAGGTCAACCTTCCCTCCGGAAACAGCATTACCGTCTTTTTTTATGACGGCCCCATATCCAATGACATAGGATTCGGGGGGCTGCTAAAAAACGGAGAAGGATTCGCCAGAAGGCTTCTTTCTGCATTCAGCGATGGCCATGAGCCTGAGCTGGTCCACATAGCAACCGATGGCGAGACTTACGGACACCACCACCGGTTTGGGGACATGGCACTCTCCTACTGCATGTACCATATTGAATCCAATGGCCTGGCAGAGTTTACAAATTACGGCCAATACCTGGAAAAGAACCCGCCCGCTCTCGAAGCAGAGATAGTGGAGAGGTCCTCCTGGAGCTGCGCCCATGGTATCAGCAGGTGGATGGAGGATTGCGGCTGCAATACGGGAGGACACCCTTCGTGGAACCAGAAATGGAGAAAACCTCTAAGGGAGGCCATGGACTGGCTAAGGGACAGTGCCGCTGAGATCTTTGAAAACAGGGCAGGGGAGCTGCTCAAGGACCCCTGGCAGGCAAGGGAGGGCTACATAGCCGTGATACTGGACCGCAGCCCTTCAAATATTGAAAACTTTTTAAAAGAGAACTGCGCTAGGGAACTGGACATGCAGGATAAGATACGGGTTCTCAAGTTTTTGGAGATGCAAAGGCATGCAATGCTTATATTTACCAGCTGCGGATGGTTTTTCGATGAGATATCGGGAATCGAAACAGTACAGGTATTGATGTATGCAGCAAGGACACTGCAGCTTATAAAAGAACTGGAAGGCACAGACCTTGAAAAAGATTATATGTCCATCCTCGAAAAAGCCCCCAGCAATATAGAGGAATATGAAAATGGGTCAAGGGTATACGCCGGTTTTGTACAGCCTGCTGTACTGGACCTTTTAAGGGTAGGGGCAAACTATGCACTCTCCTCCATCTTTGAAAAGTATCCCGAACAGACCATGATGCATTGCTATTCCATAAAGAGCCATATGCATGAACGGGCCAAAATGGGCATCCAGCAGCTGGCTGTGGGGAGCGCCGAACTTGTATCCGATATAACCTGGGAAAGCGCTGCACTAAAATTTGCGGTCCTTCATCTTGGCGACCACAACCTGACCGGGGGCATCCACCACAACAGCAAAAATTCTTTTAAAGAGGTACAGGACCATATAAAAGAATCCTTTAAAAGGAGCGATATACCAAAGACAGTGACCTTGATGCAGAAATTTTTTGGGTCCCGGAACTATTCAGTATGGCACCTTTTCAGGGATAAGCAAAGAGAGGTGATGGCCAAGGTAACCAGCCGGGGCCTAAAGGAGATAGAGCAGTTAAACCGCCAGATCTATGAGCATAACTATCCGGTCATGCAGGCCATGAATCAGATGAATATTCCCTTGCCGGAAGCATTTTCCAGCAGCCTGAAATTCATATTTGAAACCGACCTCCTAAATCTGCTGAAAGACAAAAAAGCTAAGATTAAAAAACTTTCCAAGCTTGTAGAAGAAATAGGCAGATGGCCCATAGAGCTTGACCGGCAGCTCATAAGTTATGTAGCAAGTAATACTATAAATCTTATGATGGAAAGGCTCTACCAGGCACCCAGGGACCGGGTCCTTTTAGAGACCATGGCTTCATTTTTAAAGATACTCCAGCCCCTGGGCCTTGACTATGGCCTATGGAAAGCCCAGAACCTTTATTTTTTCCTAAGCAGGGATGTATACCCCCAGTGCCTGGAGAGGGCGGAGCAGGGGGATGAAAATGCTTGCAGATGGGTATCCGCATTTAAGGAATTAGACAATTACATGCCATCCAGGAGCCTATGATGCGCATCCCTTATGCGACCTACCGGCTTCAATTTGGCCAGGATTTTGATTTTAGAAAGGCAGCAGATGCAGCAGGGTATTTAAGTGATCTGGGAATAGATACCATCTATGCTTCTCCAGTCTTTGAATCTTTGGACAGCGGATATGATATAACCGACCCGCTCAAGGTATCAGC
>PWSB01000118.1 GCA_003563375.1 Actinomycetota bacterium
AAGAGAAGAAGGGTCTAGAATTAGATAAAAGGAGTTTATAAGCTTATGACCAAGAGTATAGAAGCATCCTGCAGGTTATGCAGGAGAGAGAAACAAAAATTATTTTTAAAGGGCCAGCGGTGTTTCACCGATAAGTGCTCTGTTGTGAGAAAACCGTATGTACCTGGACAAAGGGCCAAAAGAAGGGTCATAGAATCCGAATATTATTTGCAGCTGCGAGCGAAGCAAAAAGCAAAAAGGTTCTATGGGCTCAGAGAAAGGCAGTTTAGGAACTATTATGAAAAAGCAGTAAAAAAGAAGGGTATTACAGGTGAGATGCTGCTTCAATTTTTGGAGATCAGGCTGGATAATGTCGTATACCACATGGGCTTTGCCTCTTCCAGGGACCAGGCAAGACAGTTGATCGGCCATGGCCATGTGACGGTGGATGGCAAAGTAGTGGATATACCTTCATACCAGTTGAAGGAAAACCAGGTGATAGGCATAGCGCCTGGCAGCAAGGATATAGTTCCTGTGCTTGAAGCCAAAGAGAGCGCAGGCAGTCTGACCCCGCCTGAGTGGATGGAGGTCGATTTAAACAAATTGGAAGGAAAAGTCCTAAAGGTGCCTGAAAGGGATCAGATCCAGGTGCCTATAGATGAACGCTTGATTGTAGAGCTATATTCTAAATAGAATTTTTAGCTTGGGAGGTAAATTAAATTGTTAAAAATGCATAAACCAAATGTAAAGATCACGGATACGGATGATTCTAGGGGAGAATTTGTCATAGAGCCTCTGGAGAGGGGCTTCGGGCATACCCTGGGCAATTCCATTAGAAGGGTATTGCTTTCATCCATAGAGGGTGCGGCTATAACCCGGATCAAGATAGATGATGTAAAACATGAGTTTTCTAATCTCAAGGGCATGAAAGAAGACATCCTTGAATTCACTGCCAACCTAAAGGAGGTCGTATTCAGGGTAAGCTCAGATGAGCCGGTAAAGGTAAAATTAGAGAAAAAAGGGCCGGGGGTTATCAAATCTTCTGATATCAGGCTCAGTTCTGACGTGGAGATAATAAACCCCGATGCTTATATTGCAACCCTTACAAAAGAAGGAGAGATCTCAGCGGAGCTGATAGTGGAAAAAGGAAAAGGCTATAAGACAGCGACGGAAAATTCAGTCGAGGGGGATCCTATTGGGGTCATACCTGTTGACACCATATTCTCTCCCATGAAAAAGGTGTCTTTTAGGGTAGAGAATACAAGGGTAGGCCAAATGACGAACTTCGACCGCCTTGTACTTAGCATAGACACTAATGGAAGCATAAAGCCCCAGGAGGCATTGAGCCAGGCTTCAAAGATAGTCAATGATTATATGAGCCTGCTCATAGACCTGTCTGATAATAATAATAAGGATGACCCAATTTTTGAAGAGGTAAAAGAAGAAGAAGAAAAGCCCAACTACCCTTCGGTGGAGGAATTGGAATTATCTGTAAGGGCTTATAATTGCCTGAAAAGAGAAGGCATCGACACTGTTGAAAAATTGTTGAACTATACAGAGGACGAACTGCTGGACATCAGGAATTTTGGACAGAAATCTATACAGGAAGTAAAAGATAAGGTTAAGGATCTAGGATTGACCTTTAAGCAAAAATAGTAGAAGCAGGAGAAATAGATATGGTAGTACCAAAAAAAGGACCAAGGCTAGGGTCGGGCAGCAGCCACCAGAAAGCAATGATGGCTAATATGGCAATGTCACTGTTTGAATATGGCAACATCAAGACGACTCTCCCTAAGGCAAAATTACTTAGGGGGTTTGTGGATAAATTAATAACCATAGCTAAGAAAGATGACCTGGCCGCCAGGAGGCACTGCTTGAGGCTGCTGGGAAATTACAAAGGGGTGCAGAAGCTTTTTAATGATGTTGCCCCCCGGATGTATGAGAGGTCCAGCGGGTTTACAAGGATAGTAAAGTATAAAAGAAGACATGGAGACGGAGCCCAGCTGGTCCTTATGGAGCTTGTAGAGTAGTTTGTTTGAAAACTGTTTATATGGATTACCATGGTAAATTACATGGGTGTCCTTGAATATGACGGCAGCCGATATTGCGGATTTCAGTTACAGGCGGAGGATGTGCCCACTATTCAGGGCGAGGTAGAAAAAGCCCTCTGTAAGGCAGAGGGAAGAAAGGTCAGGGTAAGCTATTCTGGAAGGACTGACCGGGGTGTCCATGCTTTGGGGCAGGTGATCAGTTTCAGGCTAAAAGAAGAAGCTGACCTGTACCGGTTTAAATGGTCGCTTAATTGCATTTTGCCTGATGATATTGCTGTAAGGGAGATAGCAAGGGTAGAAGATGGCTTTGATGCCCGCAGGAGTGCCAAAAAGAGACAGTACTGCTATTACGTGGTAAACCATAATGTACAGAGCGTTTTTTTGAGAAAATACAGCGTGCTTGTCACCCAGGGATTGGACCTGGAGATGATGCAGGAAGCAGCTTCATTATTTGTCGGTACCAAGGATTTTAAAGCGTTTAGCAATGAAAGCGGGGCCAAAGGTACGGTCAGGCAGGTATATGATCTGGTTATTAAAAAGACAGGGGATAACCTGCTGGTCTTTGAAATAATTGCCGATTCCTTCCTTTATAATATGGTAAGGATTATAGTGGGCAGCTTGCTGGAACTGGGCAGGGGCCAACGCGATATGGAAAGTATCGAAAAGGCATTAAGGTCAAGGGATAGGGAGCAGGCAGGAAAAGCAGCACCCGCAAAAGGGTTGTTCCTTACAAAAGTTTTCTACTGATTGGAGGAAGATTATGACAGGTTTAGGTATTAAGACTTTTTATGCAAAAAAAGAAAATATGGAAAGAAAATGGTATCTAGTCGATGCCAGGGGTAAAACTCTGGGCAGGCTGGCTGCAGAGATAGCCAAGATACTAAGGGGGAAGAACAAGCCTATTTTTACCCCTAATGTGGACTGCGGTGATTTTGTGGTGGTCATAAATGCCAGGGATATAAAGGTTACCGGAAATAAACTAAAGGATAAAAAATATTACAGGCATTCAGGTTATGTAGGAAACCTAAAGGTCGAGAGCCTGGAAGAGAAGATGAAAAAAAACCCGCAGGATGTTATTTACAAGGCGGTAAAAGGAATGGTTCCCCGCAACAGGCTGGGAAACCAGATAATCAAGAAATTAAAGGTCTATGCTGATGATAGACATCCGCATCAGGCACAAAAACCCGAAAAAATATTTGAGGAGGAATAAAAGTTGGCAGACAGCGTTTGTTACTATGCAACTGGCAAGAGGAAAGGGGCAATAGCAAAGGTAAGGCTGGTTCCCGGAGAAGGAAAAATAAATGTTAACAATAGGGACCTGTCCTCCTATTTTCCCTTAAAAAGCTACATCATTGCGACCAAAGAGCCGATGAGGCTTACAGGAACAGAGGATGCATATGATGTGTCCGCTACCATAATAGGAGGGGGTTTTAGCTCCCAGGCGGATGCATTAAAGCATGGAATATCCCGGGCATTACTTGACATCAATGGAGAATATAGAGGCATGCTCAAAAAAGAAGGAATGCTTACCAGGGACCCAAGGGAAAAAGAGAGGAAAAAGTACGGGCTGAAGAAAGCAAGGAAAAAGCCTCAGTTCTCAAAGAGATAAGATTATATGCGGTGGACTTTCCCAGGATAAATGTTTATTTAAATAAATTGACCCATAATGCTAAGATAATAAGCGGCCGTTTTGCCAGTAGAGGCATAACGGCCGTTGCGGTTACCAAAAGTGTTTTAGGGGATACAAGGATAGCTCGCAGTATCGGCCACAGCGGTATAGAAAATTTTGGTGACAGCAGGCTAAAAAACCTTATTAGGCTAGCCGGTCAATACAGGCATTCACAACTTATTCTGCTCAGGTCCCCTATGGAAAGTGAGATCGAGACCATGGTGGGGGTATGCGCCACCAGCTTAAATACACAGATAGAGACTGTGGAAAAGATAGACAAAGAGTGTGCCGCCCAAAACAGGAGCCATAATATAATTGTTATGGTGGAGACAGATGATTCAAGGGAGGGCCTTCTTCCCGGCCAAGTACTGCCTTTTATAAAAAAAGCATCCTTTCTGGACAATATCCATATTTTGGGGCTGGGCACTAATGCAAGATGCATATCTAAAAAAAAGCCCAGCTACGGCAGCCTGTCTTTGCTTCCAAGACTGCAAAGGGAAGCTGAAAAAGTAACCGGAAGAAAAATACCTGTCCTTTCGGGTGGAAATTCAAGCCTATATACCCTTTTGCTCGAAGGCAAGATACCTGCGGAGATAAACCAGGTCAGAATCGGAGAGGCTATAATGCTCGGACATGAGACCCTGAATTATCTTCCTATCAGCGGGACATACGGCAGCTGTTTTTTGCTTGAAGGACAAATAATAGAAGTAAAAGCCGGAGGGAAAAAAGCTATACTTGCTTTGGGGTCCCAGGATGGGAGTGCCTCAAACCTATTGGCTGAGGACGGAGTAGAGGTTTTAGGACAGAGCAGCGACCATACGGTTGTAGGGTCAAAGAACCAAAAAAGGTTTTGCATTGGGGATATTATTTCTTTTAAAATGGATTATATCGGTCTATTATCAGCTATGACCTCTCCTTTTGTGAAAAAAAACTACATAGCTGGAATTGTTTAAAACAGATTATGATTGGAGGCTATGATGTGCGGTATTGTCGCATATACTGGAGACGGCAATTGCAGGCAGATTTTGATAGAAGGCTTAAAGAGGCTGGAATACAGGGGGTATGATTCTGCAGGGATAGCCATCCTGTCACCAAAAAATGAGGGTTATTCAGTTCAGCTTCTAAAGGAAGCAGGAAAAATAAGGGAGCTGGAGGCTGAGTTGGGCAATAGGAAGATGGAGGGCGGCTGCGGTATAGGCCATACCAGGTGGGCTACCCATGGGGAGCCAAACAAAAACAACGCCCACCCTCACCAGGATTGCAAAGGTGAGGTCACTCTTGTCCATAACGGTATCATCGAAAATTATATCACCCTGAAAAAAGACCTGGAGGCTAATGGCCATAGGTTTCTATCGGATACAGATACGGAGGTGCTCCCCCATCTATTAGAGCATTCCCAGGGCAGCCTGCTAAAAGCCATGCAGTCCCTGTCAAAAAAGATTAAAGGATCCGGAGCTATAGTGGCTATAAGCCCCAATGAGCCTGGAGTGCTTATCGGGACAAGGATAAGCAGCCCGCTTATTGCCGGTATTTCAGAAAAAGGTAATTTCCTTGCTTCGGATATCCCTGCCGTGCTTGAGCATACAAGGAAATTCTTGTTGATAGAAGATTATGAGACGGTAAGGGTGACCCCCAAGAAGGTGGAGATCTTTGACCGGCAAGGCAGGCCTGTCCGCCGCGAGCCCTTCAATGTAGACTGGAGCATATCCAGTGCCCAGAAGGACGGTTTTGATGATTTCATGCTTAAGGAAATATTTGAACAGCCCAAAGCTGTAAGGGATACCATGAGGGGAAGGCAGGCCTTTGAGGAGCTTAATATGGATGAGCAGCAGATAAAGGGCATAAAGAAGATAAACATCATTGCCTGCGGCACCTCTTATCATGCTGCTTTGACTGGAAAACAGTTGATAGAGAAATGGGCAAGGGTGCCTGTGGAGATCGATTACAGTTCAGAGTACCGCTACAGGGACCCCGTAGTAGAGGCCGGCTCGCTGTTTGTGGCAATTACACAGTCAGGAGAGACCATAGACACCCTGGCTGCCATAAGGGAAGCCAGATCAAAAGGGGCAAGGGTGGTAGCTATAACCAATATAGTCGGAAGCAGCGCCGCCAGGGAATCCGATTCTGTCATATATACCCATGCTGGCCCAGAGATAGGGGTCTGCGCTACAAAAACATTTACGGCCCAGCTAATGCTCATGTATCTTATGGCACTCTACTTTGCCAGGGCAAAAGGCACTATAAATTATGAGAAATTCAAGCAGGTATCCAATGGCCTTGAAGCCATACCGGATAAAATTCAGCATATCCTGGATAGAAGCCAAGAAATAAAAAGGATAGCAGGCCTTACAAGCCGGTATACATGTTTTCTTTTTCTGGGAAGGATCTACGGGCTCCCAATGGCCATGGAGGGAGCATTAAAACTTAAGGAGGTATCCTACATACACGCCGAAGGATATCCTGCAGGAGAAATGAAGCACGGTCCCATTGCTTTAGCTGATAAAAATACCCTGGTGGTAGGAATAATGCCT
>PWSB01000211.1 GCA_003563375.1 Actinomycetota bacterium
AAGCTACTCAATATCCCGGGGTTCTATCCCAGATTTTGCCGGGAATATCCAGATTTGACCGGATACCCCTCTGGGATAAATTAAATCTAGCAAAAATATTTAAGTAAATCAAGTTACTAAAAAACAGCCTCATCCTATATAATCATAAGGTAATATTCTATTTTTAAACTTGACAAGTGTTAGGAGGACTCAATGCCATGGTCAAAAAATATACTTGAGGATATTGGAGGCACGCCTTTGGTTAAGTTAAACAAAATGGCGGATAAAAATAAAAATATCTTCGTTAAACTTGAATCTTTTAATCCGGGGGGCAGCGTAAAGGACAGGATTGCTCTCAGCATGATAGAAGCGGCAGAAAACGACGGGTACCTGACCAAGAATACGGTGATAATAGAGCCTACAAGCGGCAATACCGGTATTGGCCTGGCAATGGTCTGTGCGGTCAAAGGATACAAGCTCGTATTGACTATGCCTGAAAGCATGAGTATAGAAAGGCGCAAGCTGCTGGCTGCATTAGGGGCAGAGATAGTCCTTACACCGTCAGAAAAAGGCATGACGGGAGCTATAGAAAAAGCTGAACAGCTGGACCGGGAATCATCAGATTCCTATATATGCCAGCAATTCAACAATCCCGCAAACCCAGAGATACACTACAGGACTACCGCCGTGGAGATATGGGAGCAGACCAAAGGAAATATCGAGACCATGGTGGTAGGGATAGGCACGGGGGGTACACTGACCGGCTGCGGGCGCTACCTTAAAGGCAAGAACCGTGATATTAAGATGGTGGCGGTAGAACCCCATGATTCCCCAGTACTCTCAGGCGGCAGCCCGGGCCCGCATAAAATACAGGGGATAGGGGCGGGGTTTTTGCCCCGCGTCCTTGATGCAGGGCTAATAGACGAAATAGTGACCGTCAAAGAAGAAGATGCTTTCCATACTGCCCAGAGGCTGGGCATAGAAGAAGGGATCCTTGCAGGCATCTCTTCCGGAGCTGCATTGTGGGCAGGGCTTAAAATGGCCGAATCTGGTGCAGACAATATGGTCATAGTCCTCCCAGACGGAGGGGAGAGGTACCTCAGTACAGAATTATTTGCTTATGACCCCTCCCCCAAGCAGTAGGTCCTTTTGATAAAATACCGCAGACTGGCCTGGGGTTATGGCCATCTGGGGTTTTTTGAAATTGCAATAAGCTGAATTTTTTCCTGACATGGTTATAAGTGCTTCTGCCGGTTCGGATTTGTACCTTATCATTACCAAAGCCTTGAAGCTCGATGCCGGGGCTTTTCCTGCTATAAAATTCATATCTTCTGATTTAAATCCTTTCTTTAGAAGTTCTTCCTTTTCTCCGACTACGATCACATTTTTTGAAGGGATTATCTCTTTTACATAAAGAGGCCTGGGCCAGCTTAAACCCAGTCCCCTCCTTTGGCCGATGGTGTAATAAGGGAAACCTTTATGGGTGCCCAGTACCTGGCCTCTGCCGTTGATTATTTTTCCAGGCCTTATAGTAAATCCGGACAGAAGGTGATGATATCCTTCTTCTCCCATAAAGCATATATCCTGGCTTTCAGGCCTTTGGGCCAAGAAGGGAAAATATTTTTGTCCCATTTTTTTTATTTCACTTTTGTGGTATGGGCCCAGGGGAAACTTTATACGCTCGAGTTGGTGCTGGCCAAGCCTCCACAGCATATAGCTCTGGTCCTTGGTATCATCTTTGCCTTTCTTTATAATCACGCCTTCCCCTGTCTTTTCAGACCTGCAGTAATGCCCGCTTGCCATAGAGGAAGCCCCAAGCATATCAGCTTTTTTCAAAAGATGGCCGAATTTTATAAATCTATTGCATTCTACGCAGGGATTGGGGGTTCTCCCCTGAAGATATTCGTCTAAGAAGTCCTGGATGATGTTTTCTTTAAATTCGTTTTCAAGGTCTATGACAAGATGGGGGATGCCTAACCTGGCACATACTTTTTTCGCCAGCCGTATGTCTTTGGGTGAACAGCAGGTCTTATCATTATCCTGGCCTTTCTCTTCTGGTGCAAATATGTTCATAGTGAGCCCTATAAGCTCAAAACCTTCTTTTTTTAGGAGCCAGGCAGCCATTGAGCTGTCAATGCCCCCGCTCATGGCCACTGCTATCCTGCCAGGTTTTAAGGGGTACAGGTTATTTTGGTGCCGGGACATATATGCTGTTATGAGTCTTGCCAAAGCCTCAGCTGCAGAGGATGCAGCGTTTTTTTTATCATCCGGGAAATCACCGAAATAACCGTATATATCTTCCTCTCCGATCTTAGCTGCGTCAAGAAGGCTTTTCCCTTTAGCAAGGGTGGTTATATAGCTTGCAGCGGCAATAGTCCAGGAGCATCCTAAGGCTTTAAACCTTATCTCTTCTATTTGGTTTCCTTTGACAGCTGCGCTCAGCTTGACCAGGTTTCTGCAGCCAGCAGAACCTGCCTCTGAAACCGCGTCCGGCTTATCTATCCAGCCTATGTTCTGCGGGTTTTTCAGGTGCTGGTTTATCTTATCTGTTCTAATGTCCATTTTAATCACTATATTGTATTATAGGGTATATTATAATTTTCATGGTTAAATTGTAAAAGGTGGCTTTGATTAAAACAAACGGCTTAGATAAAAAGTTCTATTACAATGATCTTTTCTACGATTATCTTTTTGATTTTGGCAAAGTGAGCCGGTTTTACAGTTATGACCCAAGCCTTATGGAAAGCTACAGGGAGAGGGCAGATGAGCTGGCGGGGGATTTTGACCACAGCTTAAGAAGCCGGCTTGCCGGTGCAGTGGCTGCCCATAACCACAGGCTTGGCTGCAGTTCAGAACCCCTCAATAATATAGAAAAATTGAAAAAAAGAGACTCAGTGGTCCTTATAGGCGGCCAGCAGCCCGTGCTCTTTGGAGGGCCTCTTTTTATATACTATAAAGCAGTCACCATTATCGGGATGGCAAAGCACCTTGAAAAAGAGCTTGGGCTGGAGGTGGTCCCTTGTTTTTGGAATGCTTCAGATGATAGCAATACCAGCCAGATCGACAGTATAAGTATCCTTACCAATAAAGGTTTAGAGCATACAGGGCTTGGTCCGCTAAAAGAAGAAAGGTTTTCTGATATATTGCTTACCCAGGAGAAGGCCGATGAGATTTTAGGGAAACTGGGGGAGAAGCTTGACCCCAGTGATTTCAAGCCCAAGATAATAGATTTTTTTGGCGATTGTATCAAAAATGCTTTTCAAAAAAGAGGAATGGCTGTCTCCGACCTTTTTTCTTCAATAATGCTGAAGTTTTTTTCAGGGCAAGGCCTTGTGATAATAGATCCAGCTATACCGGGCCTAAAAGACATGGGCTGGGAAGTCATAAGGTCTGATATAGAAAATTTCAAAATGTTTAATTCATTGGTCCGAAAAGCCGGGCAAAAACTAGAATATTCTGGTTATCATTCACAGATAAACGTGGTCCAAGATACCCTTAATTTCTTTTTTACGTTCCAGGGCAAGAGGAAAAGCATAACTTACCAAAATGGTAGCTTCAGGATTAATTCAAAAGAATTGCCCAGAGAACAATTGGTCCAAGATTTCAGAAAAAACATAAGCAGCATATGCCCCAATGTCATGCTCAGGCCTCTTTTTCAGGATACCATACTCCCTGTTTTGGCTACTGTCTGCGGTCCGGGGGAGGTAAGTTATTTTGCCCAGCTAAAAGAGGTTTACAAGAGCAGAGGCAAAAGACTTCCAATACTCTATCCGCGTTTTTCTGCTACACTGGTGGAAAAGAAAGTTAAGAAAATATTAGAAAAATATCGGCTGGATTACAGCCTGCTTGGCAGCGATTTCCAGAAACTGGAAAAAATTGCGCTTAAAAAATTCCTTGATATTGATATCGACCGGATAGTGTCTGAACTAGAACATGATATAATGAAAAGGATAACTGATGCGGAGCAGGAGGTTTGCTCAGACCATATGGAGGCAGCCAGCTCATTTGACAGGATAAGGAGAAACCTGGCCAAAGAAACCGGCGTGCTCAAGTCCAAGCTTTTTTCAGAGTACCAAAAACAGAACCGGCACCTTAAGCAGGGGATAGATAAGGTCGGGTTAAACCTTTTGCCCCAGGGACAGCTGCAGGAGAGGAAGATCAGCATATTAAGCTATATCGATAAATATGATTTTAAGTTTGTGGATATGCTTGAAGGTTGTTTTGTGCCTTTTGACTACAGGCATAAGTTTTTAGAGGTGGTTTATTAGATGGATATAGATATAATAGCGTTCAGTGCCCACCCCGATGATGCAGAAATGGGATGCGGAGGCCTTCTTCTAAAATTGAAGGATAGGGGATATAAAACAGGCATAATCGACCTTACCAGAGGTGAGTTATCCACTAACGGAGACCTAAAGATTAGAGCTGAAGAGACAGAGAAGGCGACACAGATCCTAAACTTGGATGTAAGGGACAACCTTGGGCTCGAAGACGGGAATCTTATAAACAATCTGCAAAGCAGGAAGAAGATTGTTGGGGCAATCAGGAAATACAGGCCCGGAATGGTAATAATCCCATACAAAAAAGACCGTCATCCCGACCATGAGAATGCACATAAACTGCTAAAGGACAGCATATTTGCGGCAGGGCTGTCCAGATTCGAGCCTGATGCAAAAAACCACCGGCCCCACATTATAGCGAGCTATATGCTCCATTATGAGTTCAAGCCCAGTTTCATCGTGGACATTTCTGATTATTTCAAGAAGAAAATGAAAGCAGTTACCTGTTACAGGTCTCAGCTGGGGAATAATTTTAAAAAAAATATTCCTACCTGGCTTACCTCCAAATACTTTAAGGATTTTCTCAGCAGCAGAGACAAATGCTACGGCCTGAAGATACTTGCCCAATACGGGGAGCCATATCGGGCAGAATACAGCATAAGGGTCGATAATCCTTTAAAATTTTTTAACTATTTGAAAATATGAAGATAGGAATAACCTGTTATCCCACATACGGAGGCAGCGGAGCGGTAGCTACCGAGCTTGGAATAGAGCTGGCAAGGAGAGGGCATACGGTACATTTTATAAGTTACGGGCTGCCTTTCAGGCTTAATAAATATTATAAGAAAATTTTTTTCCATGAGGTCGAGACCCTTGAGTATCCCCTGTTCAAATATCCTCCCTACTCTCTATCTTTGAGTGCGAAGATGGCAGAAATAATAGATACAGAAGGGCTGGACATACTCCATGTCCATTATGCTATTCCCCATGCCGCTTCTGCTTACCTGGCTACGAAAATAGCTAAAAGAAAAATAAAATTTGTCACAACCCTCCACGGCACAGACATAACTATTGTTGGAAACCATTCGTCTTTTTATGATATTACCAAGTTCAGTATCGAACAGAGCCATGGAATAACCTGCGTTTCAGAACATTTAAAAGAGGTTACCCAGAAGATTTTCAATATAAAAGGCGAAATGAAGGTCATCTATAATTTTGTTGATACCGCAAATTACAGAAAGGCAAGAACCCGGCAGATGAATTTTCTAAACAAGGGAGAACAGCTTATCGTGCATGTCTCAAACTTCAGGCCGGTTAAAAGGATAGATAATGTAATAAGGATATTCAAGGCAGTCAGGGACAAACTTGAGTGCAGGCTTATGCTGATAGGAGATGGGCCTGAGATGGGGGCGGCCAGAAGACTGGTCCACCAGCTGGGATTAAAGGAATATGTCCATTTTATGGGAAGGCAAGACAACGTAGTTTCTCTTTTAAGCCAGGGTGACCTGTTCCTGCAGCCTTCCACGAATGAAAGTTTTGGTCTAGCTTCACTTGAGGCTCTATCCTGCGGGATTCCTGTAATCGGGACCAGGGTAGGGGGATTGAAGGAAGTCATCGAAGGATACGGGTGCGGCCATGTCTTCTTCCCAGACGATCTTGAAGCCATGAGCAGGGCGGCTATAGGGATATTGTCCGATAAAGGCTTAAGAGAAAGGATGGGAAACGCAGCAAGAAAAAGGGCAGAGGACTTTGACAGCAATCTGATCGTCCCCAGGTATGTCGACTATTATAAGGAAGTTTTAAATAGATAAGGGGGTCTTTATGTATATTTTTGGAAAAAATTACAAGAAAGAAGAACTGGTAAAAAAAATAGGGAATATTTCCCAGCTTGGGGCCCTAAAAGATTACCAGTTTAGTGATGGATTAAGGAAAGGGGTCAGGGCCCTGGA
>PWSB01000158.1 GCA_003563375.1 Actinomycetota bacterium
GAGGCTTTAAATGCCATGATTGAATATAATGAATGGAAAAATAGAAAGTCCACTTCCTTAAAGGAGTTTAAAGCAGACAAAAAAAGGGTTAGGGAGCTTTTTGACCGGAGAATCAAGGAAGAAAGGTATGAGATCGGAGAACTCGAAGCAAGGAATGTGCTTGACGCCTATGACATAAAAATACCCAAGGCCGAGCTTGCTGCAGACATAGATGAAGCTAAAAAGATCGCAAAAGAGCTGGGCTATCCCCTGGTTTTAAAGATCGTATCACCTAATATATTGCATAAGACCGATGTAGGGGGCATAAAGGTAGGCATCGAGGATGAGGAAGAACTGGTCGAGGAATTCGAACAGATATTATGGGATGTAAAAAGATATATGCCTGATGCCAATATCAAGGGAATACTCATACAGCAGATGGTCCAGTCTAAAAAAGAGACCATAATAGGCATAAACAATGATCCCCAGTTTGGCCCTATGCTCATGTTTGGATTGGGCGGAATATATGTTGAGGTGTTAAAGGATGTCTCATTCAGGATAGCGCCCATAAGCAGAGAGGACGCGTCTGAGATGATAAATGAGATAAAAGCGGTTAACCTTCTCAAGGGCGCCAGAGGGGAAAAATCCTCAGACATAGGGAGTATTGTGGACGTTCTGCTGAAGGTCTCCCAATTGGTGATGGATTTTCCCGAGATCATTGAAATGGATATAAATCCTCTTTTTGTTAAAAAAGAGGGCCAGGGGTCAATCGCTGGTGATGTTAGAATAAGAATAAGTGGAAATTAAAAAAGGAGGCAATATGTTCCCTTTGTTTTTCATTTCGAATAAACCTTATTCCGGTAAGAGCTCAATGTGTGTTGGGCTAGGTAAAAAATTTATCAGCGACGGGCTGAAAGTCGGTTACATGAAGCCTATAGGCACCCTGCCTATCCGGGCAGGCGGCATCTGCACAGACGAAGACGCCCAGTATATATCCGGTATCCTGAATGTGAAAGACGACCTTGAAAACATTTCACCCATAGTGATGACCCAGCACTATATAAGACAAGGGCTCAGGGAAGAAAGATTCGGAGAAGATTTTCTGGACACCATCCATGAGTCTTTTTCCAAGGTCAGCAAAAATAAGGATATCGTAATACTTGAAGGGGCAAGAAGTGTGGAAGACGGATATTTTATGGGGGTCTCGTCAAGGGAAATATGTGCCAAGCTGGAAGCCAAGACTATCCTTGTGATGCGCTATTGCTCCGAAATAGTAGACCAGGTCCTTTATGCAAAAGAATTTTTGGGCGACTGCTTTGGCGGGGTCATAATAAACTGGGTCCCCAGAAGCCAGTTGGATTTTTTGACTGAACTTATACTGCCATTCCTAAAGAAAAGATCTGTGGAGATATTTGGCTATATACCTTCCAATAAGATACTTTCTTCTGTCAGCGTAAAAGAGATGGCCCGCCACCTTGAAGGCCAGATCATATGCGCAGAGGATAAGGTCGATGAGCTGGTCGAGTCTTTCATGGTAGGAGCCATGGGCCAGGAACAGGCCCTGAAATTCTTTAGGAGGAAGACAAATAAGGCAGTTATAACCGGCGGAGACAGGGCGGATGTCCAATTAGCTGCATTAGAGACACACACCAAGGCCCTGATACTTACAGGGAACTTTCAGCCCAGCAGTGTTGTGCTGGGTAGAGCTGAAGAACTTGGTATACCTATGATACTGGTAAACTATGATACACTCACTGCTGTAGAGAAAGTAGAAGAGATAATAGGGCACGTCAGGTTTCATGAGATCAAAAAAATCGATAAGATAGTCGAAGTTATAAATGAATGCATAGATACTGAAGCCCTGCTTAAAAAGGTAAAAAAATAGTGGTGAGCGAAAGGTTGGATATTGGTACCGGACAGGTATAGCATAGTAATAGATGCAATGGGCGGAGACCATGCTCCCCATGAGATAATAGAAGGTGCCGAACAGGCAGACCGTTTTAAAGATACCCACATTATACTGGCAGGTAGCACCGCAAAGATAAAAAAAGCAGCATCAGAATTAAATATATCACTTGCCAATATGGGAATAATAGAGGCTGACCAGGAGATACCCATGGACAGGTCTCCAGCTGAAGTATTGAAATACGGAAGACAGTCATCCATTTTCAGGGGAACCGAAGAAGCTTCAAAACTTCCAAAGGGCGCTTTTCTTTCAGCAGGGAATACCGGCGCTGTAATGGCTTGTTCACTGTTTAACATGAAAAGGATCCAAGGTGTGGCAAGGCCTGCTATATGCGTGGTGGTACCCATAGGAATAAAAAAACTGGTTTTATTGGATGTAGGTGCTAATGTGGACAGCAAGCCAAGGTATCTTGAACAATTTGCTGTTATGGGAAAAGTCTATTCACAGAATATCTTGGGGGTAAAGGATCCTAAGATAGGTTTGATAAACGTGGGATCAGAAGAAAAAAAAGGAAACGAGCTTACCGTAGAAGCCCACAAGCTGTTGAAAAAGGCGGATATTAACTTTACAGGCAATGTTGAGGGACGGGACTTATTCGAAGGGGCGGTAGATATTGCTGTTTGTGATGGATTTATTGGCAATATACTATTAAAATCTATAGAAGGGCTGGCGGGACTCCTTTTTGGAGAGGTCAAAAATGTCCTGACTAAAAATGCGGTAAACAAATTATTGGCCCTTGGGCTCAAAAGTTCATTAAAAGAAATGAAAAAAAAGTTTGACTATGAAGAGTATGGGGGAGCATATCTTTTGGGGATAAACGGCATAACCATAATCTCCCATGGGAGCTCCAGGGCAAAAGCAATTTATAATGCGGCAAGGGTTGCCCGTGAAGGCTTAGAGTCGGATCTAATAGGAAAAATAAAACAGGAATTAAAAGTAAATGACGATCGGGAGGTATAATGGAGAATTTCGAGAAATTAAAGGAAATACTTGTTGATGTTTTGGGGGCTGATGAAGAGGACATAAACCCTGAAAGTAAATTTGTTGATGACCTTGGTGCTGATTCACTTGATCTTGTGGAACTTATCATGTCTTTTGAGGACAAATTCGGTATTGAGATAAGTGATGAAGAAGCTGAAAAACTTGAAACTGTCCAGGATGCCTTAAATTATATAGATGTGCATTCAAAATAATAAAGGTTTCTATTTTTAGCTGATATGGAAGAGGTCGGAGTACTAAGGACAAGAATAAACAAATGGCTTAAAAGCATAGGGATAGAGACTAAAGATTTAAAAATATATATTCAGAGTCTGACCCATCGTTCTTTTGCCAGGGAGATAAACGTAGAATCCAGGGGCAATGAACAACTGGAGTTTCTTGGAGACAGTGTCCTTTCCTTTATTATTACCTCATACCTTTATAAAAATTATGGCAATTACACTGAAGGGAAATTAGCCAAGATAAGGTCTATACTGGTTGACAAGAAAACACTGGCAAAAATATCCAGGGAGACCGGTATCCATAAACAGATACTTCTTAGCCAGAATGAAGAAAACAGTTCGGGAAGGAACAAGGATTCCATACTTGCTGACAGTTTTGAAGCTTTTTTAGGGGCGGTTTATCTAGATAAGGGTATAGCTTTTGCAGACCAGTGGGTCATGGAAAGATTTGAGGGCAGGGTCGAAGAGAAGGTTTTGCGGCCCAAGATTACTGATTACAAGACCTATCTGCAGGAAGCTGTACAGTCAGAGTACTCAAAACTGGTAAAGTATGAACTGGTAAGCTCATCGGGACCGGACCATTTAAAGCATTTCTATTCAACAGCCATGATAGATGATAAGATTATCGGCAGAGGGAGAGGTAGCAGCAAGAAGATATCAGAACAGGCAGCTGCAAAGGATGCTCTGGCCAGGTTATTTAATATTGAAGTTTAGGATTTGAGTCAAAAGTTGTATTTAAAAACCATTAACCTTCGAGGTTTCAAATCATTTAAATCGAAAAGCACCCTGACCTTTGAGCCTGGCATAAGTGTGGTGGTAGGCCCAAATGGAAGCGGAAAAAGCAATATAGCGGATTCTATCTCCTGGGTGCTGGGGGAACAGAGCCCAAAATCTCTTAGGGGCTCCAGCATGGGGGATATAATATTTAAAAACAGGCAGGAGGAGATGGGTATTGCCGAAGTCTCCCTCATATTCGACAACCGGGACAGGACCCTGGACCTGGATTTTTCAGATGTAAGGATTACCAGGAGGGTCTATTCGCAGGGAGGCAGCGACTACTTTATAAACAGCTCTCCTGCAAGGCTTATGGATATACAGGAGCTTCTTGCTGACCGCGGCATAGGAAAGGGGCTATACACTATAATCAATCAGGGCCAGATAAATGAGATGGCCATGCTCAAGCCCTTTGAAAGAAGATTGATAATAGATGAAGTAGGAGGCATCTCAAAGCATAAAAGCAGAAGGGACAGGTCTCTCGCCAAGCTAGGAAGGGTAAAACAAGACATAGAACGCATTGAAGACCTTTTGGAGGAGATTGAAAGGACTATGCTCCCGCTTGAAGCAGAAGCAGCCAAGGCAGCAAAATATTCCGAAGTCCTGAACCAGCTGAAAAAAGAAGAGATATCTTACTATATACAAGAACTGGACAGCTTGAATAAAAACTGGAAAAAAAAGGAAGACTTTGATAAGGCCTTAGGGCAGAAGCTGGAAAAAACAAGACAAAAACTGGTGCTCCATTCAGAGAGGCTAAATGATTACACAGACCATATATCGGATAAAATGGATGAATATAGGTTTTGGGAGAACATGGCCAATAAGCTGCAGAACGAGATTGGCCGCCTGAAAAATATAGAAGAGCTTGCCGCCAGCAAGGTAAACATGTTCTCTACCCTGGCTGCCATGTTTGATAAGACACATGATTACCCCCAAAAAAAAGATGTCTCTATCTACCAAAGGCTAAAAGACCTCCGTATGCTTGTAAGCAAGTATATCAGCAGGGTGAGCTCCCTTTTGTCCCAAAAAGAGATAAAGGAAGATGGATTACAAATAAATAAGAGGATGGAAAGCCTTTTGGAGCTTTTTAGAAAAGAAGAAAAAGAGGAGCTGAAAAAAGAAGAAAGGAAGAAGATAGAAAAACTCCTCAGGAAAGGATGCAGTAACAATTTTTCAAAAGCAAAAAATCTCTTGGCAGCCCTCAAAGTTTTTAAATTGCGGGCAGATGACCTAAATAATGGTGTTTTACCCCATTTTTTAGAAAGGAAAAAAGAGATCGAAACTGAGAAAGCTTTGATCGAAGAGCTGGGGACAAAAGTAAATGAGACCAAGATGGAAAAAAATAATATTGAAAACGAGGTCTACAAAAACAAGCTTGACAGGGAACAGATCAAAGAAAAAACAAAAGACATAACCAAATATATAGTAGATAATTACAATCTGTCTATTGATTACATGCTCAAAAACTACAGGCCTTCTGATGACCTTAAAAGGTCCAGAACCGAAATAAGCAGGCTAAAAAAACAGATAAAAGGATTCGGTCCGATAAACCCAAATGCCTCTATAGAATACAAGCGGATAAAAGGGAGGTATGACTTCCTAAATGGCCAAAAGAACGATCTTGTGCAAAGCAAGCAAAAGCTGGAGAAAATGATCAAGGATATGGAAACAAAGATAATGGATGCTTTTTTGGATAAATTTGAAAAGATAAACAAGAGTTTCAACTATTACTTTAAGATACTTTTTCCTTTGGGCAAAGGAGAGCTCACCCTTCTAAAAGAAGACAATGGGGAGCTTGGTGTTGACCTTAAAGCCGATATAGGTAATAATAAGTTCGTTCCGTTATCTTTATTATCAGGTGGTGAAAAAGCTCTAGTCTCTATAGCTTTTCTTTTTTCGATCTTTTCAACCAATATATCCCCATTTTATGTCTTCGATGAAGCTGATGCTGCTTTGGATGATATTAATCTGGACCGTTTTTTGTCATTGGTTGTAAGATTTGCTAAAAAGCAACAGGTAATACTTATAACGCACCAGAAAAAAACTATGGAAATAGCTGATACTATTTACGGGGTTAGCATGCAGTCGGACGGGGTCTCCAAGATAGTGTCAGAAAAGATAAGTGAGAAATATGCAAAAATTGATTAAAAATTTTAATTATTTTATCAATAAGATAAAAAGCAATGATCAGGATGTCTGGGATGAGCTGGAAGAACAGCTTGTTTTAAGTGATGTCAATGCTGCCTGTGCCCAGA
>PWSB01000010.1 GCA_003563375.1 Actinomycetota bacterium
CTGTGTGATTTATTTAATGTAAGCAGGACAACCATCAGGGAATCCCTTAGGGATCTTGAAACCAATGGTTATATAAGGAGGGGAAGAGGCCAGGGTACTTTTATCGCCAAGACAACTTTTCCCTCTACTTCTATAAACAAGGTCTCCAGTATTGTTGATGAATTAAAAGAAAAGGGCATAGATACAGAAACCAAAATTCTTGAACAAAAAACAATCAACCCCGACCCTAAATTGCAGTCTATATTAGGGGTAGATGAAAATACAGGGGTCTTGTTTATAAAAAGACTGATGATCGCAGACAATGAACCCCTTTATATAACTAATGCATATTTCCCCAATGATATCATTACGGGAATTGAAAAAGAGCAGCTCGTAAACCTGTCATTTACCCGCCTGGTCGAGGATTATTTTGGGCTGGAAGTGGTGCACAAGAAGAGGGTCCTGGAGCCCGATATCCCTGATGAGTACATCTCCAATGTTCTGGAGTTTGGTGAGGATGAAAAAAAGGTGATAAATCACCTTAAAACCTATTGGAAGGTAATTTTTAAGGGCTTGGAAAGATTGATCTATTTTGAAGAATACTTCAAAAGCTCAAAAAGCAAATTCATCTTTGAATCTTAATCTTTTATGGCTAAAGACTTATTTTCATTAGAAAGGACGGCCAAATGCAGGATTTTACTTTTGACTGGAAGACAAAAATTATCTTTGGCAAAAAAAGTGAAGAAAAAGTTTTTGATGAGATAAAAAAATACAGTAAAATACTGGTCCATTATGGAAGCGATAGGATCGTCAGGAGCGGGTTGTACGGGAAAATAATCAAATCCCTGGGAAATGGGTTTGATATAATCGAATTGCCCGGGGTAAAGCCGAATGCAAGGCTTAGCCTAGTCAGAGAAGGCATAGAAATATGCCAGAAAAACAAGGCAGACTTTATTCTAGCCATTGGCGGGGGAAGCGTAATAGATTCTGCAAAAGCAATCGCAATGGGAGCCTATTATAGCGGTGATGTATGGGATCTTATGGAAGGAGCAGACGGGCTTGGCAGGGTCATACCCCTGGGTGCTGTAGTGACCTTATCCGGGGCTGGAAGTGAGACCAGCCAGTATACGGTCATAACCAATGAAGAAAAAAAGTTAAAAAAAGGTTTTGGGTCCGACCGTATAAGGCCAAGGTTTGCAATCCTTAACCCTGAACTGACGTATACGGTACCGCCATATCATACTGCCTGCGGAATCGTTGACATCCTCTCCCACATGTTAGAGAGATATTTCGGCCAGGTAGACCACCCGGATATAAACGATATTTTTATTGAGACCTCCTGCAAGGCGGTTATGGACAATGCGTTAATTTTAAACAGGGACCCCAAAAATTATGTTGCCAGGTCTGAAGTAATGTGGATAAGCACCATAGCACAAAATGATTTTATGGGCCTGGGAAGAAAAAGCGATTTTGAGATGCATAAGATAGAACATGAATTAAGCGCTTTTTATGACATATCTCATGGGGCCGGCCTTGCTGTCGTAATGCCTGCATGGATGGAATATGTCTTTTCAAACGATAAAAAGAGATTTAATAAGCTGTTTGCTTCTGTTTTAGAGGGATACGGCCCGAAAGAGGGAAATATTTTAGAAGGAATCGAAGAGTTAAAAAATTTCTTTAAAAAGATAAACATGCCGGTCAGTTTGAGCGAGATGGATATAACAGATGAAAAATTTGAAGAGATTGCAGGAAGGTGTACTGATTCGGGAAAAATAGGCAAGACAATGAGCCTTGGCCATCAAGATATTATCAATATCCTTAATCTAGCGAGGTAATACATGCCTTTGACCAGCCTTAAGAAATGCTTGGATTACCTGTCTGCCAACGAAGCAGCTCTTGGCTGTTTCAATATAGTTAACTACGAGACCCTGTCCTCGGTCCTAAAGGCCGCAGAGCATAAAAATAGCCCGGTATGCCTTACTATCCATCCCCCGCACTTTAAATATAATGATATAGGCACGTTTATGCCTGCCGTTAGAGAGGCAGCAGAAAGTTGCCGGGTCCCTGTGGTGCTCCACCTGGATAATGTTGAGGATATAGAGATGGTAGTCTCAGGGATAAAGGGAGGCTTTACCTCTCTTATGTATATTGGGAAAAAAGATATGGGCCTGGAGCAGAAAGTAAAAAGTACAAGGCTTGCCGCAGATATAGCGCATTATTCGGGCTTTATGCTGGAATCCGATGTCCCTTATCATCCTGACAGGGACGTATATATTGAAAAAATAATAGATTTTTTACATAAGACAGGTGTAGATATCATAAGCCCAAATATAATGGATAAGAATAGAGAGGAACCCGACATAGATTTCGGGCTCCTAAGTGCTGTAAAGGAGAAGACAGGCAAATATATATCCCTTCATGGAGGTTCGGGCATATCTGATGATTCGATTAAAAAGGCTATAAAAAAAGGACTGGATAAAATGCATATATATGGAAAGGCCGCAAACCTTGCCTTAGAGGAAGCCCGCGCCTACCTGCAAGGAAAAAACCCTGACCTGATAGAGGCCATAAACGGGATAGGGTTTTCATTTGGAGCTGTTGCCGAAAAAAATATTGATATTTACGGCAGTGCTGGGACCAGCGATGATATTTTAGACAACAAAACCGCTGTTGACCGGATAGACCCGGAGAGAATAGCTGAAGTTATAACCAAAATCGTCCAAAAGAACTTAAAAAATCACTGACCTGCCCGCTCTTTTACAAATGAATGTATTGAGCCCACTATCTCATCCTTTGTGGCTCCGGCTGTAAAAACCCCGTCGAATCCTATATCTTTTAATTTGGATTCATCTTCTATGGAAAATATTCCTCCGATCACAAAGATCATCTTCTCTTTTAGGCCTTCCTCTACGGCCTCTTCTATAAGATCTTTTCCCAGGGTTATATGGGCACCCCCAAGCGAGCTAACCCCTATTATATCTACCTGTTCCTGGACTGCTGTATTCAATATTTCAGTGGGTAGGGCGTTTCCCAGGTATATGACTTCCATGCCTGCGTCCCTGAGCTGCCTTGCCACTGTGATTACCCCTCTGTTGTGCACGTCAAGGCCCAATTTCGATAAAAGTATTTTTATTTTTTTATCCATCTTTCTTTTCCTCTCTTAGACATAAAGTTAAGTTATTGATAGATCATGTCCGTCTACCACATCACCGGGGGCCGCCAGAGCCCGAAGGCTTTTTTAAATACCTTAAATATTTCCCCGCAGGTACAATATGCCCTGGCGCACTCCAATGAGTAGGGAACAATGTTTACATTTTTTCTGCAGGCATCCTCCAGGGCTTTAAGTGTGCTTGACACCTTTTCATTGTCGCGTTCCATCTTAAGCTTGGCTATGCTTGCTTTCTGCCTCTCTTCAACCCCTTCGGGATACTTGAAGATCTCCAATGAGGGGTTCTTGTTTTTTTCGGCTTTATATATGTTGCTGCCCACAAATTTTATTTCACCATTTTCAATTTTTTCCTTTTCTTCATAGAAATATTGGGCAATCTTGTTATGTATCCAGCCCTTTTCGATGGCTTTTACATATCCTCCGACCTTTTCAATCTGGTCGATCTCTTCAAGGATCCGTTTTTCTATATCATTTGTGAGCGCCTCGACATAGTAAGAGCCGCCGAGAGGGTCTACAACCTCTGTTATCGCGGTCTCTTCCTGGATGATCTGCTGGGTCCTTAAGGATAACAGGGCTGATTCTTCGGTAGGTACTGAAAAGGCCTCGTCATACGAATCGACATGGAGGGATTGGACCCCTCCCAGGACAGCGGACAGGGCTTGTATGGAAGCTCTGATAAGGTTATTTAAGGGTTCCTGCCTGGTAAGGGATATACCTGAGGTTTGCACGTGGCACCTCATCCACATGGACCTGGGATTCTTTGACTTGAACCTGTGTTTCATTATTTTATACCATAGCCTCCTTACCGCTCTTATCCTTGAGGCTTCTTCAAAGAAATCGCTTGATATAGACCAGAAGAAAGCAAGCCTTTTTGCTGCCCAGTCAACATCATAGCCCCTTTTTATAAGCTCATCCAGGGTTTCAATAGCATTTGAAACAGCGACTGCCATCTCAGTTACTCCTGATGTCCCAAATTCATGCAGGTTGTAGCCGTTTAAGGTCACGAAATTAAATGAGGGTACGTTCTTTCTTATATATTCAATATTGTCGCACTGTATCCTGAAGCAATCCTGGGGAGGGATATATTCCGGCCCGCTGCGCACTACTTCTTCCAAGGTTATATCATTCTGGACGCTGCCTTTTAGCGAATCAAGGGAAATCCCTTTTTTTTCTGCGGCTGCAAGATACATGGGGAAAAGGATTGCTGTATTTGAAGGATAATGGGAGACCAGGGATATAGTGACTTCATCTATAGGGATGCCTGCAAAAAGTATTTCCATATCTTTGGCTGAATCTATAGCTACTCCCGACATCCCCACCTGGCCCTTGGATATAGGGTCATCTGAGTCATACATCTGTATTGTTGGAAGGTCAAAAATTACGCTTACCCCCGTACCGCCATGGCCGAGCATAAATCTCATCCTTTTGTTAGTGTCCTCGGGCCCCCCGTACCCATTGATCTGGCGCATGGTAAATTTCTTCCCCCTGTACATATTGGTATGTATCCCCCTGGTAAAAGGCTCGTTTCCCGCCATGCCGAGGTCAAAACTGTAATCGGTGTCCGGACAATGGAGGGGGGTGTAGAGCATCTCCCTGGGTATATTTGAGCCGAGGATTGTCTGGGGGGTTAATTCCCAGTTACATCTGGAATCGGGACCTTCGAAAGTTGATTTAAAAGCATCAAACTTCTTTTTTATTTTTTTAAGGGCTTCCGGATTGTAAAGGGGGTTTGTATCTGCATTCTTATCGGCTCCGGCTAATATTTTTTTTGTCCTCATTTTATCTAAATCCATTAAAATGCCTTTCTATATCAAATATTTTTATCTATATTAAAATCCTTTAATAGTTTTAGGGCTAAAGAATAGGGATCTTCCTTTTTGGAGACCACTTTTTTTAAAATTTTGTTTGTTTTAGAATCCTGGTCTATTTTTTGGTTTATATGGCCTGCCAGGCTGCCGTAGACCTCTTCTTTTATTTCTTGCCTGGCTCTTTTTAACAGGAAACTATCTTTTTTATCAAGGAAGAACCTCCTGTGCTCTTTTATGCATTCCAGCAACCTGTCAAATCCATCATTTTTTAGGGCACTTGTCAATATGACCTTTTTCTCCCAGCATCCTTTTTCAACATCCTCATTTCTTAATACTGACTCAATATTGGTCATAAGGTCATAGGGGTCGTTTTTATCTATTTTATTTATAAGAAAGATATCCCCTATCTCCAGCACGCCGGCCTTTATGGTCTGTATGAAATCGCCCATCTCGGATACGAGTACAAGTACTATGGTATGGGCAAAGTTCATGATGCTGACCTCGTTCTGGCCCACTCCCACAGTCTCAAGGATTATAATGTCTTTACCCATAGCGTCCAATATATTTGTGATCCTGGCTGCTGTTTTGGACAGGCCCCCAAGCCAGCCCCTTGTGGTCAGGCTCTTTATAAATACCTCCCTGTCATTGGCATGCTCCATCATCCTTATCCTGTCACCCATCACAGAACCCTGTGTAAGCGGGCTTGAAGGATCTATAGCTATCACTCCCACAGATTTATCCTGCCCTCTGAAGTATTTTATCAATAGATTGATTATTGAGGATTTTCCGGCCCCAGGCAGGCCGGTTATGCCTATTATATGGGCATTGCCGGTATAGGGATATAGCTGCTTTAGATACCCGTAGATCTCCGGAGCCTCTTCTTCGGCCATCCTTATAACCTCTGCTGCTGCAGATA
This sequence comes from Actinomycetota bacterium, assembly GCA_003563375.1. Taxonomy (GTDB): domain Bacteria; phylum Actinomycetota; class Humimicrobiia; order Humimicrobiales; family Humimicrobiaceae; genus Halolacustris; species Halolacustris secundus. The sequence goes on from PWSB01000010.1 coordinate 5,873, forward strand.
TCTGTTTATTTAAGACTCCTTTTACCAGAGCGTCCATTTTGCCTACAACTCCTTTGTCTGCATAAGGGTCATGGCAGTAAGTGAAATAATATCCTGATAGGGGCAACCCCTGGAGAGGTCATTGAAAGGCTTGGCTGTCCCCAGTATTAGAGACCCGCAAACGGTTGCTTTTGCCAGCCTCTGTATGGCCTTATAGCAGATATTAGCTGAATCCAGATTAGGGAATATAAGGGTATTTGCTCCGCCTTTGAGAGGGCTTGTAGGACATTTTTGCA
>PWSB01000179.1 GCA_003563375.1 Actinomycetota bacterium
AAAGACAGCACACGAATAATGGATATAGATAATGAACACAGGGTGCTTGAGACATCTATTGGTACCGGAAAACAGATTGAAAATCTTTTAGAGCAGGGCAAAAAGGCAAATTTCTACGGGATGGATATCTCCTACGGAATGCTTAGAGGATGCTGGCGTAATGCCCGAAAATTAGGGCTGGGCCTGAAGCTAGTGCAGGCAAATGCTGAAGCGGTTCCCTTCAGGGATAAAACTTTTGATGTAGTTTTCCATTTTGGGGGCATTAATTTTTTCAACGATAAGAAAAAAGCCATAGAGGAGATGGTCCGGGTAGCCAGGCCTGGGGCCAAAATATATATTGCTGATGAAAGTATAAAACTCGTAGAAGACCAGCCTGCCATCTTTTCCCTTTTTTCTAGAAACATAGACCCCGGACTTTTTACCCCTCCCCTGGATTTAATCCCCCGAAGCATGTTAAATATAGAAAAAAGAGAATTATGGGATGGCAAGTTTTATTTTATTTCATTTAAGAAGCCCGGTGGGAACCATTAAGGGCTTCGGAGATTGCAGCATCTACTTTCAGCATATTGTCCATTTTCCTGCTGCCTATCAGATCATATGCAAAAATTTAAAAATATTTATTTTATCAATCAAACCTTTGTGGTAAAGTAGTAAAAGTGCTTGACAAGCCACCCTTTTTTGTTATTGAAATGATAGCAGAATCTTTATGAATTTACTGCTTATAGTAGATAGTCCTTAGTCTTGGGCTATAAATACCATGCAAAAAGTGGCAAAAAAATAACCATACCTGATTTTAAATTCTTTTTAACTTTTTAGATGGAGGAAAAAATGGAACCTTCTAAGGAATTTCCATACAAAGCTGATAAACAAAATGCAACCAGATCATTTGGAAAGATAGCTGACCTCTTAATAGTTTTTGCAGCCATAAATATAATACCCAGGTTATCCACATTCTTAACCAATCTCATATATCCTTATATTGGACACTTAGATAGAGACCAGGTCTTTTTGTGGATAACTGTCCACCATATATTTCAGCTTTTGCTGACCCTTGTGGCTATGAAGCTGTACTTTCAAACCAGTTATAAAGAGTGGGGGTTTAATCTTAAAAACCTAAATCTTTCCCTTAAGATAAGCTTGTATTTTTTTATATTTTTTATCATCTTTCAAGGCCTGCCCATCATAGTAGGACTGGTAACAGGAAGGTTTATACAACCTGATATAGCCTATCCTTTGACTGGGGCCAATATGGCAGGCCACCTTTCTTTTCAGGGTCTGCTTTCTGGGACCTGTGAGGAGCCGTTATTTAGAGGATTTGCCATAGTCATACTGTCCCAATCATGGACAGGAAGGATAAAAATTGGAAGAATAGATATCTCTGCTGCTAACATAATAGCTGCAGTATTTTTTTCATACGCCCATATAGGGTTTACTATTTTCCCCTTCGCACTCACAAGGCTATACCTGCCCCAGATAGTAGTATCCTTTCTATTAGGTATAATATATGGGATTGTATTTGAAAAGACTAAAAGCCTTCTAGGTCCAATCCTTCTACATAACATGTCTAACCTGGTTTCGATATCTTCAGGTTATATAACCTATATGTTGATAAGTTAAATTAACTGACCCATCACATAATTATACCTAAGGGTTTTCTAGTTGCACATATTATAAAAAATTCCTGTTAATCTTTAGCCTGTATGGATAAGATGTATCGATTAGACGGCATTACGGAAAAGGTAACTGACCTGGAGACGGTTTTAAGGAATAGATTTTTCAGCCCCTCCCCTTTTGGGAACAAGTGAGATTTATCAAGCATATATAATTAGAGTTGAAAATATCAGAATAAAGGCTGCTATAAAAAAGAGGACAAACCTGCGCAAAATATTTAATATCCCTTTACCTGCCATAAGAACCCTAAACAAAATGGGGTGTAGGGGGTAAGGTATATTTTCTTTACACTCAATATTATTTATTATATTATTATAAAACTATTATATTGTTATATTACTTTTTTTATGGAGGTATATATGCAGCAAAGAGCTTCTAAGATCACTTTTGCCTATCTGCGCCGATTCAATGGAATAATGTCCGGACTGCATTTTGTACAGGCGGTGATCATGCTGGTGACAGGCTTGGCCATTGCCAATATAAGGGATTTCAGACTTCCCTTTACGGTGTCTTTTCTAACCTATGACCAGACTATTGGCACCCTGGTCACAGAGACCAGAAATATCGGTAACCTGCCCATAGGGGCCATGGTCTCCATTTTCCTTTTCTTGTCCGCTATAGCACATTTTTTGGTCGTCCTTCCCGGGATCAATTCTTTCTACAATGACCGCCTCAAAAAAGGAATCAACCATTTCCGCTGGTATGAATACGCCTTAAGCTCTTCGGTGATGATTGTCATTATCGCTATGCTTTTTGGGGTCTATGACCTGGGTAGCATCATACTGATTGTAGGGCTTAATGCCACTATGAACCTCTGCGGGCTGGCTATGGAGGTACACAATCAGACCACCTCAAAGACAAACTGGATCTCTTTTATAATAGGAAGCTTCGCCGGTGCTTTTCCCTGGGCAATTATACTGATGTATTTTCTGGGCGGTGGAAACTTTGCCCAGATACCCTGGTTTGTATACGCCATTTTGGGATCATATTTTGTCCTGTTTAATCTTTTCCCTGTCAATATGGTTCTCCAGTATAAGAAGGTTGGAAGATGGAAAGATTACCTGTATGGGGAAAGGGGATACATCCTTTTGAGCCTGTTTGCAAAAACCATTCTAGCCTGGCTGGTATTTGCAGGCACCATGCAGCCTTAGGCGGCTAAAAAGAAAAAGGAGTAAAAAGTCAAGAAAATTAGCTATGTATCTATTGAAAAATTGTTAAAACCCTATAAGATTCAAAACAGTGGCACAAAGGCTTTTTACGGTAAAAAAATCTATCATAGAATTGCCAACAAAAGAGGGTCTATCAATGAAATCTTTAGAAGTAAGCGTTGTAGAGGCTATGGATGGCTCAGACCCGGAACTCTTTTTATTTTTACCCTATATATTGCAGGACCTTTGGGAAATGGGGGCTGATCCAGAAAGAATCATAAAACTGATTACTAAACATTTTAGTGGATACAATTCTTTGACCATATTGGACCTAGGATGCGGTAAAGGCCCGGTTTTAATCAAAGCGGCACTCCGATTAGGCTGCAGATGCCATGGGATTGATGCGAACCCTGCATTTATTAAAGAAGCACATCAGAAAGCAAAGGCATATAAGGTAGAACATCTATGCAGGTTTGAAACGGCAGATATGAGGGAAAAAGTAAAGGATTTAGGACGATATTCTATCATCGTCCTAGGCGCTATAGGACCCGTCTTTGGAGATTATTACAAGACTTTGACGATACTATCAAAATGCCTTCAAAAATCTGGAGCATTTATCATTGACGATGCCTATATCAAAGACCAAAGCGATTACACACACCCGCTAATGTTTAAAAGAAAGGACGTCCTAAAACAAATCGATCTTGCAGGGATGAGGATTGTAAAAGAGCTTCCAATAAAAAATAAAGATGTAAAAGATTCGAATAAATTCATCTACAGGCATGTAAAGAAAAGATGCATGGAATTGGTTAAAAAATACCCAACAAAAAGGTCCTTGTTTGAAGACTATATCAAAAAACAGAAAGAAGAAAATGCGGTTCTTGAGAGTAAAGCCCTATGCATGACCATGCTGGTAAAACAAAAATAAAAAGCCCATTCTTCCTTTTGCTAATATCGAAAATAAAATTCCATAAATATTTTTTATACCCTTTTGCTTTTCTTATAACCATTTTATTTATCTTCCATCCGCTGGTGATGTAAGTTTAAACCGGCTACCATAAAACAGAAAGACTATACCGAACAAGAGCCTCTCATGCTAAAAGGGTCTCTTCTATACCACTATACTCATAAAACTAAAAATCCTTTCTTTTATCTATCTAATAATAGGGGCTTTAGCGATTAAGATAATTTTGCCTTCTTATATCACGGCGGCAGAAAGATACTAAACCAACCAATGTAAATACAGCTGCAATCAAGAGTAATAAAATAATTGGGGTTGCAGTTACTGGCTCCGTCACAGACGGCGCATGGGTAAAAGGTGAAATGTTCTGTACCCACTGCGGGAGATTCAGGGCTGGCCCAAAAAAGGGCCCTGTCAGCATGCTGATTATAAGGGCTGCCCATACAAAAGTACCGCTCCAGCGCGGCGCCAAGCCGAATATCATGATCGAAAGCCCTGCCAGAACCAAAATGGGCGGCCCCTGGATCATTGCCGCTTCAAGCAGTTTTAACACTCGGATGTCCGGTTCAATAATTGAAGCAGCAGAAGCGCCGAGCCCCAATGCCAGAAGGATTGCTATCGTCCCTAAAATATAAGACGTAATATGGCCCAGGACCCATTTCAGGCGCGTTTCGGCTGTGGCCAGGATAGGTTCTGCCAAGCCATCGGCCTCTTCTGAAACCATCCTCAAAAAGGCCTGCACGGTATAGAAAACAATAAACGGCCCCAGGATTGCCACCAGCGCCATAGTGAATGTTTCACTCATGCCGAAAATATCACCAAAGAGTTCCGCTCTTTCCATACCTCTCATTCTTTCAATTAAATCAGTGGTGGCGCCGCCAAGAATAGCTCCGACCGCCAGGGCAGCAATGGACCAGGTGATGAAAAGTTTATAATGTAGCCTCCAAGCCAGCCCCAGGGGGCTTAACAGGCTTACAGACGCGGTAGCGGGGCCTCTCCGCGCCGGGATCATACCCATCCCCACATCTCTGCGGCTGTTGAGCATAAGCGCCGCTTTAACACAGAGGGCAAAAAATGACGCAAAGAGTAAAATAATCCACCAGTTATTCTGATAAAAGGCATGGATCTGCTGGTACCATCCAAATGGAGACAGCCACACTGGCCAGGCGCTTGTAATCTCGATGGTGGCTGCATCGAAATCGCCGAGCATATTACCTACACCGCTGACCAAAAATGCAACGCCCACAGCCAGGCCGGCCAAACCGTTGGCACCGCGGGTGGTTTCCGCCAGCTGGGCGGTTATCGCCGCTACACCGGCAAAGGCGATGCCGACAGCCCCCAGGGCGGCTCCGGCGGCAAATGAATCCCCCGCTGGATGGCCGTTTACTATGAAAGCAAGGGCAAGAAGCACGGCCAACAAAATATTCCCGGCTGTTGTTACAATTAGCGCTGCCAGAAGGCCGGCATGACGCCCGACAGCGGTGGAGCCGGTCAGATCTTCGCATTCGGTCTCTTCATTCTGCCTGGTATGCCGGGTAACGGTCAGAATACCGAAGAAAGCAATAGTCACTGCAAACATTGTGGAAATTCTGAACATCATAAAGCCACCAAGGCTGACACCGGAAATGGGCCCCAGAAAGACTCGCATGGCCGGATTACTGCCGTGGGCAGTGGCCATATTGATTATATCCTGGTCTGTAGGCAGCATTTCAGCGAATGCGGCAACCATGAACCCCAGCAGGAGCGCTATGCCAATTATCCATGACGCCAATCTTATTCGGTCACGCTTAAGCGCTAGCATTGCCAGGATGAATGTTCCGGTATAAGCTTTCATATTCATAAGGAACCACTCCTTTTCTCCTTATCAACGGACGGACCGAGGATATCACCGTAATGGTGCATGAACAGCTCTTCCAGGGTGGGAGGCCTGCTCACCAGTGACTTGAATCCAAATTGTTCCAGATGGCTTAAGGCATCGTGCAGCTTGTCGCTTTCCACCTGGAAACGGGCGCTGTTCTCTTCCAGAGACAGGTCATGGACCCCTTTAATCTCTTCTAATCCCAAGATTGGCTTGTCCGTTTTAACTGAAATGGATGTCCGGGTTAGGTGCCGTAGATCATCCAGGCTTCCCGATTCCACTATTTTCCCTTTTCTGATAATGCTCACCCTATCACATAGTTTCTCCACTACCGAAAGGGTGTGACTTGAAAGCAAAACGGTCTTGGCTGCCCGTTTTAGCTCCAG
>PWSB01000205.1 GCA_003563375.1 Actinomycetota bacterium
ACCTTCTTCTGGTGCTTTTTTTTTAGAATGGGGACGTAATCCTTGTTTAAGGCATGTATAAATTCAGCCATGGCATCTATTGCATTTACCCCCCTGCCGGGCATGCTTCCATGTGCAGCCCTGCCTTCGATGGTCACTTCCATATAATGGACACCTTTATGGGAATTTATTATGCTCAATCCGGTAGGTTCTCCCACTATAAAATAGTCTGCCCTAAAACCAGTTTCATTTATAAGATGGTGGGTACCCCCTCCACCGGTCTCCTCGCCTATGACCCCGGTAAAATAAAGGTCACCGTCTAGCTTTATCCCATATTTTTTGATAAGAAGCAGTGAATATACCATAGCAGCCACCCCGCCCTTCATATCGGCTGAACCCAGGCCATACAGATTCTCTCCTTCAATACTTGGTTTATAGTCTTTCATCTTTCTGCTTGGAGGCACGGTATCCAGGTGTCCGTTTAGGGCCAGGCTCCTGCCACGGGCTTTTCCAGGGATTTTTGCAATGACGTTTTTTCTATTAGTCTCTACTTCCTGTGTACGGGCTTCTACTCCTGCCTGCTTGAAAACATCGGCCACATGCCGGCTGATCGCCTCTTCCTGGCCGGTGCATTCTTTGTGCCCTGGTATGGACACAAGGTCAGCCAGGATATTTATCACTTTTTCGCTGTCAATTTTTTTTATAACCTCTTTTAAATCCATATAATGCCCTTATATCAAAGCCGATATAGCCTCCTGGACGTCTACATTTATATTATTTAAACTCATATAAGTCCCCAGCCCGCTCATTACCGACAATAGATTTCTGTTCATGCACTGCTTGGTGCTCATATGGCCTATCCTAAAAACCGTTGATTTCATATTTTTATCCAGGGAGCCGCCTATCTGGATACTGTATTTCTGTTTGAGGAATTCGGTAAATGCAGATGCATCAAATTTTCCAAGAGTGTTGACCGCTGTAAGCCCATGTGCAGAAACGCTTTCGGGCACAAAAAGGTCCAGCCCCAATTTCTTCACAGCCCTTACAAGCCTTGCGGATACATCCCGGTACATCGACACTCTTCTATCTATTCCGTCTTTCTCTATAAGCTCAAGGCTTTTATTTAAGGCTTTTACCAGATTCGTGGGAAGGGAGACCGGATAGGGGTGCCAGTCATTCCACATATTATAGTATTTTTTCCAGGTCCCCAGATTCAAGCACCATGTATCTGCCTCTGAGGATTCAATATTATCTACCAAGCCTTTGTTTACCGTTAGCAATCCAAAGCCTGCCGGGCATGAAAATCCCTTCTGGGTAGCATTGGCTATTCCGCTTATTTGCCATTGGTCCATCTTGATCTCTTCTATGCCCGAGCTTGCAATCGCATCAACAAAAACCTTTGTACCATATTTCTTAGCTATAGATGCAACTTCTTTTAAAGGGTTTAAGATGCCTATGCTTGTATCCACGTGTACCATCCATAAAAGATCATACTGCCCATGAGACAGATAGTTGTCCACTACTTCCAGATCATAAGTAGACCCTTTTTCAAAGATAAGCTGCTCTACCCTGGATGAATATTTGGAGGCTATCTCATGGATCCTGTCTCCAAAATGGCCATTATTTAAAATCATACATTTTTTCTGTCTGCAAAAATTTGCTCCAATAGCCTCTAATGCGGTAGTTCCTGAACCTGGGATCAGAAAAGACCAGCCTTCCGAGCCCATGATCCTTGACAGCCTTTCTACTGTATCAATATAAAGGTCTCTGAATTCTTTGCCGTAGTGTGCTATGGTCTGCCCGTTGAATGCCTCAGTTATCTCATCCGGCATCTCCACGGGCCCCGGTATCATCAATAAGTAATTCATCTTTTCTCTAGTTCTCACCTCAGTTTTTTAGTGTCTAAATAAAATTTTTAGGGACAGTTATAAGGCTTAAAGAATCAATCGCCTTGTCTATATGTCCCTGGCCGCCGGACACGGTAAAAACAAAATGGCCTGGAAAAAGAAGGTCTATTCCCAGGTCTGAAAGCTTATGTATGTTTTTTCTATATACAGAAAGGTCTGACCCGTCACAATTGAGCAAGCCTATGGTTCCCTGCGCAAAGACCACGTCCCCGGTAAAAAGAGCCAAACCCTCCGGCAGGTTCACTTTAAAACATGTAGAGCCTTCACTGTGACCAGGTACTATAATGGATTCAAAATCAAAGTTTCCTGCTTTGATAATGTCTCCGTCTTTTAAAGTGTCGGTGGGCTGGCAAGGGTTAAATTTGTAATCAGGGGAATACAGACCGCTTCTCTTTGCCACATCCAGCTTAAGGCTTTCATCATCCCCTCCCTTTATAAAAGGTGATTCAATATCACTTATATAGATTTGGGGCCCGTATAACCTTTTCAATTCCGCTGCACCGCCGGCATGATCCGAATGAGAATGGGTCAACAGGATATCGGATATTTTTCCAGGATCCAGCCCGTCTTTTTTCATGTTATTGAAAATTCTTTCCATATCCAGGCCGGCGCCTGTATCTACCATCACTAACCTGGAACCGCAGTCTACTATATATATACTGCAGTCAAATTCCTGGCTCAGGCCATAATGGCCGCTTCCTGCCAGATACACATGTTCGGTCAATTTCATTATCCCTCCTTATAAAATCCTGCCGACCTGTTCCCCTGCTTCTACAGCTTCCCTTATTCTGGCTACCTTGCTGCAGTCACCGATGACATGGACCTCTTCCGATTTCATGGACAGCAGTTTTATAAGATCTTTGTTTGCTTCAAGGTTTATGGCTATAGCTACAACATCAGCATCAAGGCCCACTTCTCTTCCTCCTTCTTCCAGTCCCATCTGGGTATCATAGGGAACCACTACTTCCGCACCTTCATCGGTTATGGCGCTTAATTTTGTGCCGGTCATTATTTTTATGTTCTTTTCTTTTATCAGGTCTGTCAGCCTGAGTTCTATTTCTGTTATTTGGGTCTCTTGCAATATTTTCGGAAGTATCTCTACCAGGGTAACCTCAAAACCATTATCAGCCAGAAAACAGGCAGTCTCACAACCTACCTCTCCGCCTCCTATTACCACGGCTTTACTTCCTTGATATTTAGAAATTTCACTTAATATATTCACTGCAGAACCCACATGAGGTTTTTCCATGCCGGGCACATCGGGCATAATGGGCTCAGCGCCGATACTGATGACCAGAGCATCTGGATTTATCTCTTCTACCATGTCAGAAGTCACCTTGGTATTTAATTTCAGTTTTAAATTATCTTGCTGCTCTATCTCATTTTTAAACCAATCCAATGCTCTGCCTATATCATCCTTAAACTCCGGCCTGCTGCCTGGGTACATCATCCCCCCGATATAGGGTTTCTTCTCAAATAAAGTCACATCATGGCCCCTTTTTGCGGCGGTTATGGCACAACGCATCCCTGCAGGACCTGCGCCTACCACCATCACTTCTTTTTTGAGGCCAGGTTTTGAAAGGGGCTGCTGTGCTTCTTTCATAACATAAGGGTTTACCGAACAGCATAAAGGGGTACCCAGCCATAACTGATGATGGCATATATTGCACCTTATGCAAGGAGTGATAGCCTCCGGTCTTCCTGACCTGGCTTTGTCTGCCCAATGGGCATCTGCTATCAGCGCCCTCCCTATAGCTACCAGATCACATTTCCCGCTGTATATAGCCTCGTCTGCTTCCTCAGGAACGCTTATTGCACCATTTGCTATAACCGGCATCTCGGGGACTGTCTTTTTGATTTCTTCAGCTAGGGGCATCAATGTGTTTCTAGGCAAATAGATAGGGGGTACATGTGAATAATCACTGCTTTTTACCACTGTGGTAGACGAAGAGCTAGCTATATCCAAAAAAGAAATCCCTGTTTTGGAGACATATTCAGCCATTTTTTTTGCCAGCTCTATATCTACGCCCCCCGGAAGCCATTCATATGCACTATATTTAAACCCTACTGTGAAGTCAGGGTTTTCATCCAGTATACCCTTGATTATATCGACTGGAAATTTCATTCGGGCTTCAAGTGAGCCTCCGTACTTATCCTCCCTTTTGTTCAATGCAGGAGAAATCATCTGGCCTATCAGGTAGCTGTAGCCTCCATGTACCTCAACCCCATCATAGCCTGCCTGCTTAGCCCTAGAAGCAGCTCTTATAAAACATTGCACCAGGTAGTCCAGCTCATCTGTGGTCAGAGCACGGGGTTTTATATTATAGTTTAAGCTGTATATTGATGAAGGTGCTTCCGCACCACCGAATTTGCATCCATGCAGGGCAATCTGCAAAAATATCTTTGACCCATGTTCATGGACTTTTTCTACCAGCTCAATATGTGAAGGTATGAAACGGTCGTCATAGATGCCGGTCAGGGGTATATGGCCGGTTGCAAGCTTGTCGTGGACGCGGGTAAATGAAGAAAGGATCAAACCGACTCCGCCGGCTGCCCTCTCTTCAAAGTACCTTATAGTCCTCCTGGGCCACTTATCGTCAGGGCTGTAGAGGCTGGTACCCATAGGTGCAAGGACAACCCTGTTCCCAAGGTCTACATTTCCAAGTTTGAATGGTGTAAATAATGCTTTTAGATCATCCATCTATCCCTCCATATTAAGATTTCTTTTTATAAAATATTAATTTAAAGTCTTTCTGCCTGTATATGCAAATACCATAAGCATTATGATCAAACCCTGCAAAAGCAGTTTTACCCCATGGACCAAGCCCAGGGTGTTCAACAGGCTTGAAAGCAGGGATATTATAATCACTCCTATAATGGTGCCGATAATAGTCCCTTTGCCCCCGGCAAAGGTTGTACCTCCGATGATAACCGCGGTAAGTGAATCCAGAGGATAATATTCACCACCAACCAATGTAGGCTGGGTCCTCAAATAGCCGGCCCATATTATTCCTGCAATAGCTGTAAGCAGCCCGCTTATTATATAAACGTAAAACAATGTCCTGTTGGGGCTTATCCCTGCCATATAAGCAGCCTTGGGGTTTGCCCCGCATGCAAATATATACCGGCCGAAAGAAGTCTTCCTTAATACATAGATCACCGCAATAGAAATGATGGTCCACATGATTACAGGAACAGGAATGTATCCAAATACCCTTCCATGCCCTATATAGGCTATAAAATCAGGTGCAGACCCTCTTGCAAAACCCCTGGTGTAAAGGTAAGTAAACCCGGTCACCAGGCTCATCACGCCCAGGGATCCCACAAGTGGAGAGATCCTAAACTTTATAACCAGCAAGCCATTTATCATCCCTATTAGCACACCTACGGCCAGAGATATCAATATCACCCTTACTGTAAATCTAGCGTCACCCATAGATATGGAACAAATCAATACCACCACCAGGGTCGCTGTAGCGCCTACTGAGAGGTCTATTGCCCTGGAGATGATAAGCAAGGTTTGCCCGATACTGATTATTCCCAGAATGGAAGCTATCCTTAATATAAATAGAAAATGAGTAGGAGAAAGCAACCGGGGAGACAATATTCCTGCAATTATAAGCAATATTATCAGCGAAATATAAACTCCGCCCCTTTGAAACACCTTGACAGCTATACCCTGAAAGTCTAGACTTTTTTTTTCGGGAATCTGGTGATTGCTGTTTTGCATATTTGGTTACCTATCTTCTCTTAAAAGATATTATTATCATGGCAAGTATCAGAAGGCCTCCCCTGAAGATATATTGGTAAAACGGTTCCACCCCGCTTATGTTCAAGGCATTGTTTATCATGCCTATAATCGCAGCCCCACCAAGGGCACCTATTACAAAACCTTCCCCGCCCACAAAAGTCATCCCCCCGATTATTGCTGCAGTAAGGGAATCGAGCATAAAAGGAGTGCCTATCAGAGGCGCTCCGGACCCTATCCTGCTTGCCAATACCAAGCCGGCTACGCTTGCCAGAGTAGCAGAGATCATATATCCCCCTATTCTGACTTTTTTAATGTTGATTCCCGCCATCCGGGCATATAGTTCATTTTCCCCCAAAGAATAAGTATACA
>PWSB01000208.1 GCA_003563375.1 Actinomycetota bacterium
CCATTTTTTATTAAATACTCAAAATCGACAAGCTTTATCTTTTTCCCCTGATACGCCACCATACAGTCACTTTTTCCCTCCATTGCAGCCTCTACAGCCTTTCTGCCGAATTGGGCAGCCAATATCCTGTCCAAGGCAGACGGGGAACCTCCTCTTTGTATGTGTCCGAGGACCGAGACCCTGACGTCCTGGCCGACCATATTCTTTATGGATTGGGAGATATCATGGGCATTGCCCGCTCCCTCAGCTACCATTATAAGGGTATGCCTTTTACCTTTTCTATGGTGTTTTATCTGATCTGTCATCTCTTTTAGATCAAAGTCTTCCTCGGGTATTAAAATATAATCAGCCCCGCAGGCAAGTCCTGCATTCACCGCAATCATGCCTGAGGTCCTGCCCATCACCTGAATAACAAATATGCGGTCATGGGACGATGCGGTATCCCTTATTTTTGACATTATGTCTATTATTACATTTAAAGCGGTATCAAAACCAATAGAATAATCGGTACCAGGGATATCATTATCTATGGTAGCCGGTATGCCTACTACCTGAATCTGCTTATTATGGAGGTCATGGGCACCTTTGAAAGTCCCTTCACCTCCAATTGTTATAAGCGTATCGATCTTGTTTTTCTTCAAACTGTTTATTGCTTTTTGCTGGCCCCTTTCTGTCATGAATTCATCGGACCTTGCAGAATAAAGAAAGGTCCCTCCCCTGTCTATTATCCCCCCTACTGTATTTAGCTCAAGTTTTATTAAATTGTCCTCTATCAGTCCCTTATACCCCTCATAATAGCCAAACACCTCGCATCCTCTATATATAGCATACCTTGTAGCGGCCCTAATGGCAGCATTCATGCCGCTGGCATCGCCTCCGCTGGTCATAAGCGCTAATCTCTTTTTATTATTTTCCAAGATTCCCTACTTTCTTCTTGATTCCAATTCCTTGTATACATCCTCCAGGGTCAATTTTTTTTCAGCAATTAAAACCAAAAGATGATAGATAAGGTCTGATATCTCATAGACAAGGTCGGCTTTCTCCTGATGCTTTGCTGCAAGCACAACCTCTATTCCTTCTTCTCCTACCTTTTTCAGTATCTCATCAAGTCCTTTTTTGTGAAGAGAATATGTATAAGACTTTTCTGATCCTTCTTCAAGCCTGGACTTAATAACCTCAAAAAGCTCCTCAATTATATTTTGGGATGCAGGGAAATCAAGCCTTTCAACAATATCATTTGTCTCCTTCTTCCTGTAGAAGCAGCTCCTATTCCCTGTATGGCATGCCTCCCCTATCTGGTCCACCAAAAAAAGCAGGGCATCTCCATCGCAGTCATACCTTATTTCCCTGATCTTCTGGTAATTGCCTGAAGTCTCCCCTTTATTCCATAATTTTTCCCTGCTTCTGCTCCAGAACCATGTAGTCCCTGTATCTATGCTTTTCTTAAGAGACTGCTTGTTCATATAAGCAAGCATCAGCACTTCTCTTGTCTTGTAGTCCTGCACTATTGCCGGTATTAAACCTTTCATGTCATATCCTTACATCTACTCCCTGTGACCGTAAATATTGTTTGGCTTCTTTTATGCTGTACTTTCCATAATGGAATATGGATGCCACAAGGACAGCATCAGCATGGCCCTCCACTATAGCATCCTTTAAGTGTTCAAGCTTCCCAGCACCCCCTGAAGCGATCACAGGAATATTGACCTTTTTGCTTATTTCAGCGGTCAGAGCTATATCATAGCCGTCTTTTGTCCCATCCTTATCCATGCTGGTAAGAAGTATTTCTCCAGCCCCCAGGTTTTCTGCTTCCTGGGCCCATTGGACCGCATCCAGGCCAGTAGGGGTCCTGCCTCCATGTATATATACCTCCCAGCTCCAGTCTTCTCTTTTTTTTGCATCGATGGCAATAACGACGCATTGGCTTCCAAAGACCTTTGCTGCCCTGCTGATAAGCTGAGGATCCTTGACCGCAGAGGTATTAATAGAGATTTTATCTGCACCCTGCCTCAAAATCTCCCTTATATCTTCAATGCTGCCTATTCCTCCTCCAATAGTGTAGGGTATAAAAACTTTTTCAGCTGTCCTTGAAGCCAGCTCTATAACCGTTCCCCTTCCCTCATGGGAGGCACTTATATCCAAAAAGACGATCTCGTCTGCGCCTTCCCGGTCATAAAAAGCAGCCAGCTCTACAGGATCCCCGGCGTCTTTCAGGTTTACGAACCCGATTCCTTTTACAACCCTTCCCTTGTTTATATCCAGGCAGGGGATGATCCTTTTTGTGATCATTTGTTTGCCTCCTTTATAGCCTGGGCCAGGTCTATCTTTGATTCATACAGGCTTTTGCCTATTATTGCTCCCCAGGCACCGAGCTCTTTTAATAATACTATGTCTTTTATATTTGTCACTCCTCCAGCTACTATAAGCTCCAAACCTGTTTTTTCGAGTATGGATTGGATAAGCCCGGTGTTTATGCCTTCCATCATCCCATCCCTGCTCACATCGGTCACTATTATCCTCTCAATGCCGAGATTAGTTAAACTTTTGGCAAATGAATATATATCATAGCCGCTGTCCTTCTGCCATCCCTGCTTTAGGATCCTCCCATCTGGCCCAAAATCCAGGCTCAGTATAACCCTGTTCTTATACTCTTGGGCTGCCTTCTTTAAAAAACCGGAATCCTCCAGCACTTTGGTTCCCAGGATAGCCTTGTCAATACCGCAAGAAAGCACCCTGTCCAATGAATCAAAATCCCTTATGCCTCCTCCGAATTCCAGCCTTAGGCCCGTCTCAGACTTTATTTTTTTTGCTATGCCCAGGTTTTTGGCCTCGCCGAGCCTGGCCCCGTCAAGGTCTATTACATGCAGCCAGCTAGCTCCGGCAGCTTTCCACTTCAGGGCCACTTGCACCGGGTCATTATAATATTTTTTTTTGGTGTCAAACCTACCCCTGGAAAGCCTCACACATTCTCCTCCTATTATGTCTATGGCAGGTATTACTATCACTTTTTCCCTTTCATGACCAGATCGCAAAAATTGGAAAGTATCTTAAGCCCGCTGCCCGAGCTCTTCTCAGGGTGGAACTGAAAAGCAAAAATATTGCCTTTTTGAATGCTGGATACGATATCCACGCCGTAATGGGTGATGCTAGCCACAATAGAGATATCCCTGCAGACAGCATGGTAGGAATGTACAAAATAGAAATGTTCTCCATCTTCTATGCCTTTGAATAACGGACCCGTTTTAGTTATCTTTATGCTGTTCCACCCCACATGGGGCACCTTGACCCCGGCAGGTATCTTTTCCACGCTCCCTTTAAAGATTTTGAGCCCTTCAGTCTTACCGGACTCCATGCTGTACTCAAAAAGAAGCTGCAGCCCTAGGCAGATGCCTAAAAAAGGCTTACTGGCTGAGGCCTGCCTGATGGCATCTGCCAGGCCTAAACTCAAAATGTTATACATTCCATCAGCGAAGGCACCTACTCCTGGCAGTATCACCGCATCCGCACCCATTATCTTATCCGGGGCGCTTGTAATGTAAGCATCCACAGAAAGCCTCTTTAGTGCATTCTCCACACTCCTTAAATTTCCCATATTATAATTGATGATAGCTATGCGCATAATACTCCCAATGATTAGATGCTTCCTTTAGTGGACGGGACGCCCTTCCCGGTTACCCTTGTAGCCTGAGCCAGGGTTATGCCAAGGCCCTTGAAGATGGCTTCGATTATATGATGGGAGTTTAATCCTACATTCTTTTTTATATGGAGATTTATGAAGCTGTTGGTCACCAGCGCCCTTAAAAAGTCTTCTGTTACCATGGTATTGTAACCTTTTATTACCTCGTCATCCATATCCACATCAAACCTGAGATAGGCCCTGCCCCCTATATCCGTTGAAAGGGTCACTTCAGCCTCATCCATGCAGATTATGGTGTGTGAAAACCTTTTTATGCCCCGTTTATCTTTTACGCATTCAAAAAGCGCTTTTCCCAGACAGATGCCAGTATCTTCTACCAGGTGATGGGAGCCCAGTTCTATGTCGCCCTTTGCAGAGACATAAAGGTCAAAACCTGAATGCCTGCCAAAGCTTGAAAGCACATGGTCAAAAAAAGGTATGCCGGTTTCAATCTCTGTCCTCCCCCCGCCGTCTATATCAAGTTTAAGCTCTATATCCGTCTCAGATGTCTTCCTTTTGATCTCACTTTTTCTTTTGCCCTTGTTTTTCATCTAATACCCTGCCTATTCTTTCCACAAACTCATTTAATTCTCTATGTTTCACCCGGTAGCTGACCATGTTGGCAATAAGCCTGGTTGTAGACACGATTATGTTCTCCATCTCTACCAGGTCATTGTCCTTCAAGGTCTGGCCAGTAGCGGTTATATCCAAAATCTCTTCAGCGATGCCCAGTATAGGGCCAAGCTCCACAGAACCATGGAGTTTTATTATCTCCACCTGCATCCCTTTCTGGTCGAAAACCTTCTTTGCTATATTGGGATATTTTGTGGCCACCCTTATTGTACCAAAATGCTGGTATTGGTCTTTGACCTTATCTATGCAGTCTTTTCTGGTAGCCAGTATCAGACTGCATCTTCCAGTGCCCAGGTCCAGAAGTTCATAGACGCTGCTTTCCTTCTCCATAAGGACATCTTTTCCGACAAATCCTATATCACAGGCCCCATATTCCACATATACAGGCACATCCATAGGGCGGGATATCACATATTTTATGTCTCTTTTTCCGGAAAAGACAAACAGCCTTCTATCTTCCTTAGACAAGTCAGCTGTATCATAGCCAGCCTTTTCTATCAACCGTATACACTCTTTTTTTAAGTAACCCTTGGGTATGGCAATATTAAGCATTTTTTTTCTTATTTAGGTCATCTATTATTTTATCTGCTTTTATAGTCTCTTTTCTTCCGTTGGAAAGGTCAAACTTTGTGACCTTATCGTGCTCTTGAGCCACATAAACAAGCTTGATCCCTTTCTGGGCCGCAGATGATATGGGGTCGGTATCGCCGTCCATCATCATCTCCACGCTGATCCCGGCCTGCCTTATCCTCTGTGACAGCCTTATAAAGTCAGCATGCGCCCCGGTTTCTTTTACCAGAAGTATTTTAACCTCCCTGCGATAATCCGCAAGTGCTGCATTACCCATTGATTTGTGCAAAAGGTCCACATCCAGTGCAAAACCGGTAGCAGGGACATCCATGCCGAACTTTTTTATAAGCCTGTCATATCTTCCGCCATTTCCCACCATATCGGTGGTTGCAGGAGAATATACTTCGAACAGGAGTCCCGTATAATAATCGAATTCTCTTACTATACCCAGGTCTATGAGCAGTACATTTCCAAAGCCTAGATCGGTGAGCACAGAGTGTACCTTCTTAAAATACAGGAGGCCCTCCTCTATTCTTTTTAGTCCGATGCTGCCAATTATTGCAGAAAAATCCCCTATGTCCCTCTGAGGCTTAATCAGGGACATGAAGGTCTCCGCTTTTTTGCTATCCGTATCTTCTAAAAAATTTTGGATGCTCACAAAATCCTTGGCAGCCAGATTTTTCTTGATAAAACCCCGCTGGCCCCTGGACAGGCCGAACCAGTCGCAGAGCCCTTCTATTATCTGAAGGTGGCCCAGCCCTATTTTGTAATCTTTGAAACCAAGCTGGGAAAGTATATGGTTTAGAAGTGCCAGGACCTCTACATCGGCCATAAAGCTGCTTGAGCCTATAAGTTCAAGCCCTGCCTGGCTATAGACCCTTTTGACCCCTTCCTGGAGAACAGACTGGCGGAATGAATTGGCAAAATAACAGAACCTTGCCGGCAGCTGTTCCCTTTTTAGCCTCATGCCTGTCAGCCTGGCTATGGGTATGGTCATATCTGTTCTAAGGGATACCAGGCTTCCATCTATATCAAAGAAGTTTATAATTTTATTTGCCCATTTCTCCCCTGCTCCTGCAGAGATATTCCTGGTATATTCAACAACCGGTGTCTTTACCTCCCCATA
>PWSB01000216.1 GCA_003563375.1 Actinomycetota bacterium
AAATTATCCAACCTGGGATACCTTGTGGCCGCGGTAATAGCTTTAATTTTTTTAGCGGTGACGGTTATCATGGTCCTAATAGAACCTTTTGAACCCTATAATTTCGGCTTGCGGTTTACAGGCCTCTGGGGATACCTGTTTATGGCTGTAGCTGCAATAAAAATACCATTTGTAAAAGGTATAAAGCTTCATTTTGGCCAGTCTTTCCTAAGATTGCATTACATATATTCCTACACGGGGATGGCCCTTACCGCAATACATGCGGTCATTCCTGCTGTCCGGTTTTCAGATATAACCGTTTTAGCGCCTGATTTCAGCTCCTGGTCAGCTTTTTGGGACCTTGCAGGCGGTGAAACAGCTTTTATTATCATGATCATCGCTTTTATAGGGGTAATATTGAAGCCTAAGATAAAATGGTGGAGGCCCATACATGTCTTGATGTACCCAATGCTCATCCTTTCCCTGGTGCATGCCACAATAATGGGTACCACTTTTGTAAACCTTGCTGTATTGGTAATATTTTATGTGCTCTTTGCCCTGGTCATACTCTCATTTGTCTTACAAAGGATAAAGTCACTAAGAAAGAATGCCAAGAGGCAAAAAAAGAGCCAATGATTACTTTGTATGCAATCTTTTGGCTCTTTCGTAAAAAATAGCGGTACAAAAAGTACCGCTATCCAGATTAAAAATTATTTGCTTCCCTCAAATATAATAATCTTCTTCTTCAACCGAATTGGCTTTCATATCGTTGAGATTTTCATTTATTGACTTTAAAACCTCAAGTATTTCACCTAATTTGTCTTGTAATTGGCCATTCATGGTTATCACTCCTATTTTTATGATTTCACATGTGAGAGCTTGTATACCAGAGGCCTTCCTTTAGCTATCACATGCACTAACTTTGCTTTGCAGTTTTGACATACGTAAACGGGATCTCCGTCAGGGTCTTCTACGATATCTATATCTTTAGCAAAAGCACCCGATATCCCCTCATGGAATTTTCTCTTCTTGTATATCCAATTATCACATTTTGGACATTTCTGAAACATTAGGTCTTCAAACATCGTTCCTCCTTGATGGAATCGTTTTTCATTATTTTCCAGCTTCTATCTTTATTTTCTTTGCCTTGCTGGCCTCGGCTTTTGGAAGGACCACTTCCAGTACACCGTCTTTGTATGTAGCTTTTATGTCCTTCTCCTTTATGGGGACCCCTAGATAGAATGACCTGCAGAACGAACCATATGATCTTTCTACCCTTACGAAATCCTCATTTTTTTCTTCCTTTTCCATCTTCCTTTCCCCTGAAATGGTAACTGTATCCTTGTTGACAGATACATTGATGTCTTCCATCTTCATACCAGGGATATCCATCCTGGCTATGATCTTCTTATCAACTTCTTTTAGATCCATCTTTGGAGCCAGGGTGCTCTCTCTCTGTTCCAAGTCCCAGTCCTCATCTCTAAGCCTTATCAAGCCCCTTGATGGATCCCATCTTGCCAATGCCATCATAACCCCCTTCAAGTTAGTTTTTTTCGTTGGAATTGTCATACTCAGAAAAAACCATGGTCTGCATATACAAGTTCAAATTTAAGCCAAAAATTGCTGGCTTTGTCTTTCCCAATTATTTCTCCCAAGCAAAATAATTATGGGTAAATTATAGAGATGGAAAGTATATATGGTAATAGTATTAAGTACGGTTTATCAGTTATAATAAGTAGGGTTTTTTACCTGGCCATCAGACTAGGTTCTTTTTTAAAGCGATGGAAACTGCTTCAGCCCGGCTTGTGGCCCCGAGTTTGTTTAATATATTGCTTACATGAAATTTCACTGTGGAAATACTCAATACCTGTTTTCGGGCTATCTCTTTGTTGGACTGTCCCTTTACCAGGCAAGAAAGTATATTTTTTTCCTGTTTGGTAAGCTGATAATCGGCTGCTAATGGATTTTTTAGGTTCGAGATGAGCATATCACTTGCCTCGGAGGATAGGGTAGATTTGCCTTTATTAGCATTTCTTATGGCTGCTATGAGGTCCTCTCCCGATGTGTTCTTTAGAACATAGCCTATGGCCCCTGCTTTTAAAGAATCCTCTATTAGCTGCTTATCTATAAAACTGGTAAGGGCCACGATCTTTACATGGGACCACTTGCCGGCTATCTTCTTTATAGCCTCTACGCCACCGAGCGTAGGCATGATGAGGTCCATAAGGACTATGTCTGGTTTTCTCTTCCTCTTACACAAATCATAGGCTTGTTGCCCGTTTTCTGCCTCACCTATGACCTCTATGTCTTTATGGTCATCAAGCAGCGCTCTTATGCCCTGTCTTACCAGAAGGTGGTCATCAGCTATCAATACCTTGATCATCATTCCCCACGTTAAATAATTTATCCTTATATGATTATAAGGTCTGGCCTAAAAATTTTCCAGCGGTTCAACTGGAAATAAGTATAGAATTATACTGGTAAAAAGGATGGGGAAATTTCTTCCCTAACAAGGTATAATAGGTGAAACTAAAATTTTACAAAAATCTAAAACCTGGCTTTTAGAGATGGATTACAGAATTGATAACGTAATATTAGTATTAAAGAATAATACTTATTTAATAAACCCTACCGATGCTGACTGTTTTAATAATTTTAATTTTCAAGGCTTTTTTGAATGGAGCCTTGTATTGAATAAAAAGCGTGATGCCCTGGCATATTTTAAATATCTATCTAAAAACGGCAAGCCCAGGGACTATGTTTTCCTGGATGCCAATTATAAATATGAAAAACTTACCTGTTATTTTAAAAAGGATCTTATGGGAAAGAGAATAACAGAGATAGGCTGTGACAAGAAAGAGTGCACAAAGGAACTCATAAAAAAATTCTACAATACGGCATTCCAGGGAATAGAGCAGAACTTTGACCTTACCTCCAGGATGACCGGAAAAAAATATTCCGCCCTGGCCTACAGCCCTTCCAGAAACTTTTTTTTGATGATATTCCGGGAGCTGCCCCTGACCCCTGATATTAAGAATAATTATATAAGTGACTGCAAACAGGTGGCTGATAATCTAAACCGGGTCAGCAGGTCTGAAGCAGTTATCACAGAGATAAAAAACCCATTCAGGATGTCAGGCAGCAGGACATTGAAAATAATATCTGCTGAGGTGGCAAAATACCTGGGGCTAATAGAAAAAGATGCCCAGGTTGACAATAATATTAAATTAGGCGGCCTTGGCAAGTCTCTCCTTACCGGTAACAGGAAAGCTTTCATAAAAAAACTGGAGCCAAAAGGTATCAAGGCGCTGAAAAAACATAGGGAATCCCTTCCAAAAGAAAAAGATCCAATATACTTTATGTTACATAAATGAGACCTAAAAATGCCGGTCGATCAATTTCTTAACGCTTATACCTGACAGGTCCTGATTTACCAGAGGCGATTCTTTTATCTGGCCCAAACCCTCATGGTACGCATCCCGTTTTATTTGGTAAAATATTCCCAGCGGTATCCTCTCATGCTCCGTGGATTTATGGTAAGCCTGCCAGAAATCACCACTATCATAGCCTTCCTCTTCTTCCAGCTTGTATATCCTTTCATTATAATAATCGTATGTATCTATTTTATTGAAAGTCACACAGGGCTGGAGCACGTCCACAAATGAAAATCCCTTATGCCGTATGGCTTCTATTATGATATTTTTCAATTGCTGGGGTTCTGACGAATATCCTCTGGCAACAAAAGTGGCTCCGCAATTCAATGCCAGCTTTACGGGGTTTACAGGCTGCTCTATCGCCCCGGTAGGGGTAGACTTGGTCCTAAAACCTACACTGCTGGTAGGAGAAGTCTGTCCGGTGGTCAGCCCATATATCCTGTTATCATGCAGGATATGGGTAAAATCCATATTCCTCCTGCAGGTATGAAGGAAATGATTTCCCCCTATTCCGACACCATCCCCATCCCCTGTCATGGCTATGATCTTAAACTCATGGTTTGCAAGCTGTGCTCCCGTAGCCACAGCAAGAGACCTTCCGTGAAGGGCATGGAAACCGTAGGACTTGATAAAATTGGCCCCGTTTCCCGAACACCCAATCCCGTATACGACCAGGAACTCATGAGGGGAGAGCTTAAGCTCCACCAGTGCTTTTTTAAGCGAGTTCCAGATGCCGAAATTGCCGCAGCCTATGCACCAGGTAGGCCTTTTGGTATTAAATGATGACGGCTTTAAATCATAGTTTTCGTTTTTTCCATTCATAAAAAATCCTTCCGCTCTATAACTTTTTGATTATTTCTTCAGGGAAAAATTGTCTGCCTTCATACTTCAGGATGTTATCAGGTATCTTTATGCCGGTATTTTCCCTTATCAGTTTTGAAAGCTGAGATGTTTTATTGTTTTCAACCACAATGCCTTTGTTTACATTTTTCATCAATTCCACAAACCTTTTTTTCGGAAAAGGCATGAGGTAGTTAAAATGTATCAGATTGGCCTTTCCTTGCCCATGGTTTAGGTCCTTTAACGCTTCAAGAATAGGTATCTTGCATGACCCCCAGCTTATAAGGGTGGTATCTGCATCGGGAGGGCCATACAGGTTGGGCCCTTTGACCTCCTTTTGAAGGTTTCTCAATTTCCTGAATCTCTTATCCATCATCTTTTTGCGGTTTTTTCCTGTATCTTCAGAAAATCCATATTCATCATGCTCATCGGTATTAGCCAGGTGGACTCCGTCTTGAAGCCCCACTATAACCCTGGGCGATACTCCATCCTCTGTATCCTTATACCTTAAATAATCCCGGCCGCCCCCTATATCTTCATTCCTGTCTATAAAGCTGTTCCGGTCTATCCTTATCCTGTCCTCATCCAGTCCCTCGCTTGAAAAATTATGCTCGGCTAAGAATTTGTCCAATAATATGATTACAGGTATCTGGTATTTTTCTGCAAGGTTTAAGGCATCCCCGGCCATGTAGAAGCACTCGGAGGGGTCGCCTGGAGCCATGACCACCCGGGGGAATTCACCATGGGCTGCGTGCACAGCATACATCATATCCCCCTGCTCGGTATAAGTCGGAATACCGGTGGCAGGTGCCGGCCGCTGCCCGAGTACCACCACTATGGGGGTCTCGGTCATGGCTGCTGCAGCCAGGCCCTCGTTCATGAGGGCAAAGCCTCCTCCTGAGGTCCCCACCATGGACCTTGCCCCCATAAATGATGCGCCAACTGCCATATTTATGACCGCTATCTCACTCTCTGCATGCTTGGTGACTATATTGAAATCAAGTTCAGCAGAAGCAAAAGAATGGAGCAGAGAAGAGCTTGGGGTCATAGGGTAAGCTGCATAAAATTTACATCCAGCTTTTATGGCTCCCATATAGACACCATCATTTCCGCTCATCAGCAACTTGCTTTCTGCTGTGATGGGTTGTATATCAATCTTTGGTACATCCCCATATTCTTCCTTAATATAATCACAACCGGCTTTTGCGGCATCTATGTTGAAATTTACTATTTTTTCACCTTTAGGTTCAAAATTTTCGGTTATTATCTCTTTTAGCATACTAAAATCATAATTGAGCAGGGCAACTGATACCCCCAAAGCCACATTATTCCTTACTATCTTGGGGGCTCCTACCTTTTTGGCCAGTTCATCAAGAGGCACAGAAATGAAATTAACATCCTCTTTTTCATAATCAAAATCCTTTTTTTTAAAGATACCACTGTCATAAACTACAAAGCCCCCAGGGACAACCTCATCAAGATGGAGCTTTATAGAGTTTTCATCCAGTGCTATCAATATATCTATAGGCATCTTAAGTGAATAAATTTTTTCGCTGCTCACCCTCACCGTATAGGTATTGTGTCCGCCCTGGATAAGCGATGGATAATGCTTTCCGTCGGCTACATAATAACCTTTCCGGGAAAACATCTTCTCGAATATATAGCCGGTAGACATTATCCCGAAGCCCGCGGGTCCCCCGACCTTCCAGGTAAATTCTTTTACTTCTTCCATAAATACTCCT
>PWSB01000038.1 GCA_003563375.1 Actinomycetota bacterium
AAAGGACCCGGATATGTGTCCAGGGGAGGCTTGAAACTGGAATCTGCGTTCGATGATCTAAACTTAACTGCAAAAGGAGTATATGCTGTAGACGTAGGCTCCTCTACAGGAGGGTTTACTGATTTTCTCTTAAAAAAAGGGGCAAAAAAAGTTGCTGCCATAGATGTGGGTTATGGACAGCTTTCATGGAGCCTTAGAAAATCACCGCGGGTAGTGGTTTTCGAAAGGACAAATATAAGGTATTTTGATGCTGCCAGTCTTCCTTTTGATTCTGATATGACGGTAGCAGACCTCTCATTTATTTCGATTAAAACCGTATTTGAAAAACTTCTGGAGATTACCAAAAAAGGTGGGACCATCCTTTTGCTGTTCAAGCCGCAATTTGAATTAAGGAAGGAAAAGATCCAGGCAAAAGGTGTCATAAAGGATCCTTTTCTGCATATAGAGGCTTTGGATGATTTTTTTTCTTTTTTAAAAAGGTTCGCTGTCAAAATAGAAGGCCTTACTTTTTCTAAGACCAGGGGTGCCAAAGGGAATATAGAATACTGGATCTATTTAACAAAAAACCCAAAAGAAAATAATTTCAAATATGATAAAATGATTAGGAATATAGTGGAAAGGTCCCATCGGTATTTTAAGAGATAAAAATGAGAAAAATAGGAATTATATCAAATAATCAGAAACAAAAAGCCATAGGCATAGCAAAAAACATTTATGACTATCTAAAAGATAAAGACTGTCAGGTATTTTTATTGAGCAAGGATATCCTGGCAGAAAAATATAACCTAAAATCGCTTGCAAAAAATGATTTCAGCGCAGAAATAGACTACATAATAGCTGTGGGGGGTGATGGCACCTTCCTGAGAGCTTCTAGGTATGCTTTTGCAAGGGAGATACCCATAATGGGAGTAAATCTTGGAAATCTTGGCTTCCTCGCCGAGATCGAGGTAAGCCATCTCTATGAAGCCCTCGGGTATCTGCTGGAAGATGAATTCATTATCCAGGAAAGGATGCTCATAGAGGGGGAGCTTATAAGGGATGGCAAAAAGCTTGACCCTGAAAATGCCCCCTATATAGCTTTAAATGAGTTTGTGCTTACCAGGTCTCTAATGGAAAAGATAATCAGGGTAGATATAAGGGTCAATGATTTTTCCATAACAGATTTTGCGGCAGACGGAATCATAATCTCCACCCCCACAGGGTCCACAGCTTATTCTTTATCTGCTGGGGGGCCTGTTATAGACCCTAGAAATGAAGTGCTGCTCATAACTCCTATATGCCCCCATACTTTATTTGACCGCAGCTTTATACTGAATCCTAAAAACCATATAGAGATAAGGATAGAAGCTAAGGATATCCATAACACATTGAACATAGACGGGGTCAAAAGCTTGATCCATATACTGGACGGGGATATATTCAGGGTCCGAAAGTCAAAACTTAAATTAAAACTAATAACTTTTGATGATGACATCTTTTTTAAGATTTTCAAAAGAAAGTTGATGGATAGGGGATAGATTAACCTATATGCTAAATGAAATACAGGTAAAGAATTTTGCCATAATAGACGATGCCCGGTTAAACTTTTCAAAAGGTTTAAACATCCTTACCGGAGAAACGGGGGCTGGAAAGACCCTTGTAATAGAAGCCATAAACCTTCTTATGGGCAACCGGGCTGATAACAGCCTGATAAGGGATGGGG
Source organism: Actinomycetota bacterium (assembly GCA_003563375.1). Lineage (GTDB taxonomy): Bacteria > Actinomycetota > Humimicrobiia > Humimicrobiales > Humimicrobiaceae > Halolacustris > Halolacustris secundus. The sequence continues at coordinate 1,703 of PWSB01000038.1, forward strand.
AAACAAAACTGCTCGTGCAGGGATATTTTGATTTAAGTAAAAACCAATTGGCTAAAAAATTTTTAATGGACACCGGCCTTTGCGGGGAGGATGAAAGCTTTGAGGAAATAGTCCTTGCCAGAGAAGTAAACCGCCAAGGAAAAAACCGTGCCTATATAAATGGTATTTTTGTGCAGGTCTCAACCCTTAAGGAGCTGGGGAAGCTTTGCATAGATATACATGGTCAGCATGACCACCAGTATCTTTTGGAATCCAAAAACCATCTAAAGATAATCGATAAGTTTTCAAAGAAGCATATCCTGGAGGCAAAAAAGGCTTACAGGGCGGCACTTGGCAAATATCTTGACTTAAAAGACAGGCTGGAAAGGCTTGCCTCCCAACAGCAAGAAAAGGAAAAAAAATTAAGAGACCTTAAATTCAAGGCTGAAGAGATCGAGGCTTTAAACATAAAAGAAGATGAAGACCTAAAACTTGAAAATGAAAAAAGGATACTTAAAAATCATGAGAAGATATTCGAACTATGTACCGACTCTATAAATAAACTGAAAGGTGACCAGGGGTCCCAGGGCTCTCTTGTAGACAGCATGGGAGAGATCAAACAAAATATTTCCCAGCTTGCCCGCATCGACAATGGTTTTGAGCCCTATGTAGAGGATATTTCTTCTATTTCAGGGGTTCTGGATGATCTTAGCCACTACCTTAACAGCTATATCTCTGACTTTGATTATAGCCCGCAGAAACTTGATCAGATACAGGAAAGGCTTTACAGATTGGACCAGGTTAAGAAAAAATATGGGATGGAGCTGCCTTCCCTTAAAGGATACGCTTCCAGATTAAGGGATGAGATAGATGAGGTTACAGATATCGACTCCCGGGTGGACAGGCTAAAAAAGAGCCTTGGTAAAATTGAAGATATGGTAAGGGACAGAGCTTTAAAGCTCAGTGGCTTAAGGAAAGAGGTATCTTCAAACATTGGGAAGGCTGTAGTGGCAGAACTCAAGGACTTGAGTTTTAGGGACTGCGTCTTTAAAATAGACCAGGATTATGATTTTTCTGAAGAAGGAATATATATCGGTAAGAAAAAGGTAAGGCTGACCGAAGAGGGAATAGACCGTATTGAATTTTTGGTTTCATTAAATAAAGGGCAAAATCCCCGCCAATTGAAAAAAATAGCATCAGGGGGAGAGGTATCAAGGATAATGCTTGCTTTAAAGTCCATCATAGGCTCCCTTGATTTTATCTCCACTATGGTCTTTGATGAGATTGATTCTGGGATAGGGGGCGCCACTTCACTAAAAGTAGGGCAAAAATTGTTCAAGATCTCCAACTGCTATCAGGTGATCTGCATTACCCACCTTGCCCAGATAGCAAGCTTTGCAGACTCACACTATTTCATTGAAAAATATATTCAGGATGGGAAAACTAAGATAAAGGTTGCTGCACTTGATGATAGGCAGAAAATAAAGGAACTTTCCAGGATGTTGAGCGGGATGGAGGACAGCAGCATATCTTTTAAGCATGCTGAAGAACTTTTAAGCAAATGCGAGGAAGCTAAAAAAGAAACAGTGGAAAGGATATAGATGGAAACCAGGTTTATTTTTGTTACAGGAGGTGTGCTTTCTTCACTAGGCAAGGGCATCTGTGCGGCTTCATTGGGCAGGCTTCTAAAATCGAGGGGATATACCATAACCATACAAAAATTCGATCCTTATATAAACATAGACCCCGGGACCATGAACCCCTTTCAGCATGGTGAGGTATTTGTCACCGAAGACGGCGGAGAGACTGACCTGGATCTGGGGCATTATGAAAGGTTCATAGACGAAGAACTTTCAAAGTACAATAATTTTACCTCAGGAAAGATATACAAATCGGTTATAGATAATGAAAGAGAGGGCAAATACTTAGGTTCTACGGTCCAGGTGATACCCCATATAACTGACCAGATAAAGGAAAGCATAACCTTGGCACTCAAAAATAAAAAAGTGGATATACTTATAACCGAGATAGGCGGCACGGTAGGGGATATAGAAAGCCTGCCTTTCCTTGAAGCTATAAGGCAGTTTAAAAAAGACGCAGGCAGGGAAAAAGTCCTCTACATACATGTCACCTATGTCCCATATCTGAAGACCACAGAAGAACTTAAGACCAAGCCCACCCAGCACAGTGTCAAGGAGCTGAGAAGCATAGGTATCCAGCCGGATATCATAATATGCAGAAGCGAGGTCCCCCTGGATGACAGCCTGAAAGCAAAAATAAGCCTTTTCTGCGATATTGAAAAAGAAGCCACCATAAATGCTCAAGATGTAAGCCATATTTACGAGGTGCCGCTGAAATTGAGGTCAGAAAAACTGGATAGTATAGTAATGGATAAGCTAAAATTAGAAAAAAGAGCTTCTGACCTGCGCACCTGGGAAGAAATGGTGGAACATATACATTCCCTTAAAGGAGAGGTAAAAATAGGGATTGTGGGCAAATATACAAGCCTCAAGGATGCGTATTTAAGCATAGTGGAAGCCCTGAACCACGGGGGATATTATTTCAAGAAGAATATAGAATTGGTATGGCTGGATTCTGAATACCTGGATGCCGGAGTGGAAGAAAAACTTATTGAATTGGATGGCATACTGGTTCCTGGTGGGTTTGGTGTTAGGGGTATAGAAGGAAAGATCGGTGCAATAAGATTTGCCAGGGAGAAAAATATACCTTTTTTTGGTATATGCCTGGGACTGCAGTGTGCTGTAGTAGAATTTGCCAGGAATGTCTTGCTCCTCCCGGATGCAGACAGTTCTGAATTCAACCCTAAGACCAAAAACCCAGTGATAGGCCTGATGCAGGAACAAAAAGGATTGAGCCCCAAAGGGGGGACCATGAGGCTGGGCAGATACCCCTGCAGCCTTGAAAAGGGGACCCTTGCCTGCAAGGCTTACAATAAAGGATTGGTATATGAAAGACACAGGCACCGTTATGAGATAAACAACATTTACAGGGACCGTTTGGCAAAGGCAGGCATGAAGGTAAGCGGCATATACCCCAAAAAGGATTTGGCTGAGATAGTAGAGATAGAGGGCCATCCCTGGTTTCTGGCTGTACAGTTTCATCCAGAGTTTAAGTCTAGGCCGGACAGGCCTCATCCCTTATTCAAGGATTTCATATCCGCTGCTGTTAAGAGGTCAAAAAGAAGGGAGGCAGATGAGAAACAGGAGGATTAGGGCAACTGTCATTGCCTTTAATATAATCTTTGTAGCAGTTATAATTATCTTTGCCCCGCTATCGGTATACTTATTCAGTTTACCCAACTACTTCTCCCTTTACGAAGAGCATAATGTCACCGAAGAATTAGAAAGAGATGAACTGCTGAAGATAACCGGCAACCTGATCAATTTTTTCAGGAATACAGAGCCCATACAAAGATTTGAGCCCTCGGGAGATGTTCCTGCTTTTACTGATGACCAGATAAGCCACCTCGAAGATGTCAGGGTCCTGACCAACAGGCTCCTAATCATATTCTATTCATCCTTGGTCCTGTTTATATTATCCTCCCTGCTCCTGATTTCAGGCAGGGCTGATTTCTTCAGGTCTATGGGCATAATCTTTGTGGGTGCTGCCTCGACGGTTGCCGCCGTCTTGCTTATGCTCTACCTGGGAAGCCAGAATTTTTGGATTTTTTTTGAACAGTTCCACCTTATATTCTTTCCACAGGGAAATTACACCTTTCCTGCGGATTCTTTGCTCATAACCCTTTTCCCCATAGGATTTTTCTATCAGTTTTTCCTGCGTCTGGTAACCGCTTCGGGAATAATACTGGTCATAGTCCTGGGGTTAGGGATATTGTTTTTAAATATTAAAAGGCTTAAATAAAGGAAAATAGATGGAAAAGATAAATAAAGAAAGGGCAGTAAAGACCTTGTTCGAACTGCTGAAAATAAAGAGCCCTACCAAAAATGAAAGGGAGATAGTGGGTTTTGTCTCCAAAATATTAAAAGGCCTGAATTTAGAGGTTTATGTGGATGGCTGCGGCAAGGAGTTCGGCAGCAATGCAGGCAATATCATAGCATACTATAAGAATCCCGCGGGCGCCGGCAAGCCTATTTTTTTAAATGCGCATCTGGATACGGTGAGCTTAAACGGAGAGGTCATCCCCGTACTTTTTGGTGAAAGGATAATAAACAAGAATAAGGATTGTATATTGGGGGGTGATGATAAAGTTGCTGTAGCTGCCATTATAGAGGCATTGAGGATAATAATAGAAAATAAAATATCTGCCAGCGACC
>PWSB01000231.1 GCA_003563375.1 Actinomycetota bacterium
GTATTTCCCTTTCCTATATCATCTATAAACTTATTGTAGCCCACCTTTATCATAATGCCGTTTTTTGGATCATATACCTGCTTAAAATCCTTTGTGGTAAGCTTAATATGCTCACCCTTTTTTACCATAACATCTTGTTTAAGGTCTCCAACCCTTATCTTGGGGCCTTGAAGGTCCAGCAGTATGGCGGGATTGGCATCTAGCTCTGAGGCCGCCTTTCGGATCCTTTCAGTGGTGCGTACAACCTCGTTTTCGTCGGTATGGGAAGTATTTATTCTGGCTACATCCATTCCTGCAACTATCATCCTTTTTAGGGAGTCAAAATCATTGCAGGCAGGGCCTATGGTGCATACTACCTTTGTTTTTTTCATAAAAGCTCCTGTTTTGCTTTTTGCCACAGCTTCTCCTTTTCGCCTAAGGGAAGGTCTTTAAATTCAAGGTTCTTTTTTTCAGCATACTTCTCCATAAGGTCAAACCGGTCTATGAATTTTTTACAGGTAAGCTTCAAACTTTCTTCGCAGTCTATTCCCAGTTTACGGCTCAGATTTACCGCAGAAAATAAAAGGTCCCCGATCTCCTGTTTGGTTGCCTCAAGATCTCCCAGTTTTAGCACTTTTTTAAGCTCTAGGGTCTCTTCTTTGATCTTATCAAAAACTTCTGCGGCACTGTCCCAGTCAAAACCCAGGCGTGCTGCTCTTCTCTGTATTTCATAAGCATAATGGAGTGCAGGAAGTATTGAAGGTATATTTGAAAAAATAGAATCGGATTCTTTCTTTTTTTGCTTTCTTTCCCTTTTTTTGATCTCTTCCCAATTAGCCAGGATCTCTTCTGAATCTTTTACTTTCTGGCTTCCAAAGACATGGGGGTGCCTTCTTACAAGTTTGCTTATTATGGTCTTTAAGACATCGTTTATATCGAAATCGCTGTTTTCGGAGCCTATCCGGCTGTGGAAGACTACCTGCAAAAGAAGATCGCCGAGCTCTTCCTTGAGGCCGGCCATATCTTTTTTTTCAATTGATTCTACAGCCTCATAAGTCTCCTCAATAAGATTCTTCTTAAGGCTCTGGTGATTCTGCTCCCTGTCCCACATGCAGCCATGCTCAGACCTTAATGTGGCCATTATATCCAACAGCATCCTAAAGAGCCTGCAGCTGTCTTCAAGCTGTGCTACCTCTCCTAATCTAATGTCCCTTTTATCCTGCACTATTATTCTTCCTCAGGGAATAAGGTGCTTCTGAGTCCAGTATGATATTCTATCTCCGCATCCTCTATCAGCCCGTATATAAAATCTGTCCAGGCTTGGTTCCTCTCTTCGTTTTCCAGAAATACCATGGTGGTCTCTTTTACCTCCTCAAATTCCTTTATGTATTCTTCCTGGCGGTCAGTAACCAGCAATATATGATACCCGAAAGAAGTCTCCACTATATCGCTCAATTCCCCTACTTCCAGGTCAAATGCGGCATCTTCAAATTCCTGGACCATCTCTCCCCGCCTGATATACCCTATATCTCCACCGTTCTCTCCAGAAAAAAGATCATCCGAGCTCTCCATGGCAACTTCCTCAAAAGGCTTTCCATCTTCAAGCTCCTGCTGGGCCTGCTCTATCTTTTCTCTTGCTTCCTGTCTTTCCTGGTCAGTGGGGGGCTCCAATGTTCCTCCGCCGCTGTACTGTGCAAGTATGTGGCTCACTTTTACCATTTCGGGCTCTAAAAACATGGTTTCTTTATTATCCTGATAGAATTCCATTGCCTGGCTTTGGGATATCTCTATATCTTCGGTCACCAGGTCATATATCTTTCCCCGCAAGATCTGGTCCTGCAATTCATTTCTTAAAAAATCTTTGCTTATGCCACGGTTTTTTAGTTCCTCTTCAAGTTCAGCTTCTGAGGCATATGTCGATATTATTAGCTGGTACTCTTCTTCTATCTCCTGACGGCTTACCTCGATACCTGTTTCCGAACTGTATTGTTCCAAAAGCCTTACCACGATCAGGGAATCGAGGATATTGGTCCTTATCATTTCGAGCTGCTGTTCATCCTCAGCCATCATACCCGTTTGGTCCTGGCTTAATATAAAATCAACATATTTTTGCATCTCCTGCTCGGTCACCGGCTGGCCGCTTACACTTGCTACGGGGGTGTCCTGGCTGCACCCGAAAAAAGTAAGGGATATGCTTAAAATCAAAATGATCAGGATAAGATTGGTCTTTTTCAATTTATTTGCCCTTCTGTCCTTTTAATACACAAAATCAATTATAACATCTAAAACATTATAGACTAAATCCAAAAAAATGACTTTTCTTTTTAAAACAAAAGGCCCGGGTTCTATCCGGGCCCTTTCTAAATAAAGTCCTGCTGGAGATCAACCCTGGTCAGCGGTTACCATTGTACCCTTTATATCTGTATGAAACACTATTTCCGCCTCATCTATCAAGTGGAAGATAAGGTCTGTCCATGCCTGCTTACTTTGCTGGTCTTCGACATAGGCAGCTGCTACATCTTTTACCAGTTCGAATTCTTTCAGATGCTCTTTTTCCCGGTCGGTTACTGTCAAAATGTGAAAACCGGATTCGGTTTCGATTATCTCGCTCAACTCCCCGATCTCAAGCTCAAATGCTGCTTGCTTGAAACTATCAGGAAACCTAGCCTTTCTTATATAACCTATGTCCCCGCCATTTTGAGAAGAATCTTCATCGTCCGAAAGTTCTTTGGCCACCTCTTCAAACGGCTTGCCTTCCCCTATCTGGCTAAAAGCAAATTCTATCTTCTCAATCGCCTTATGCCTTTCTTCTTCATCACTGAACTTGGCCAGTATATGGCTTACCTTTACCTTTTCGGCCTCCACAAACATCCTGCCTTTGTTCGCCTCGTAAAACTCCCTGGCCTGCTCCTCTGTTACCTCTATATCTTCTATGATGTATTCAAGGACCTTATCCCCGATGACCTGGTTTTTTAGTTCTCTTTTCAGAAATTCCTGGGTTATCCCCCTCTCTGCTAAAGCCTCTTCAAGCTGGGCCTCTGTATCGAACGAATCAACTATACGCACATACATCTGTTCAACTTCTTCTTCAAGTACCTCTATGTCCAATCCTTCTGCGTGCTGGCGGACAAGCCTCATGATAATGAGGGAATCAAGTATATCCGATCTTGCCGCATCAAGCCTCTCTTCATCCTGGGCCAGCATCCCTGTGGCGTCCTGGCTGGTCATAAAATCTATATTCATCTCAAGGTCTTTTTCGGTTATATCTTCTCCGTTAACCGTGGCTACAAGCGAAGGGCTTGAGCAGCCTATGGTCAAAAAAACAAACAACAAAGCTATTATTAATATGGTAAGACTAATTTTTTTCAATCTTAATACCTCTTTCCTTTTTAAATTTAAAATCCATTATAACACTTAAAACAGTATACATTAAATCCAGGTCTATATCCTGGCCGGTCTCTAGGATGACCTCCTGGGTCTTGCGGTCATAGTATACGTCCGGGTTTATATTCACCAGCTTTTCCTGCTCTGGGCTTTCCAGTTCAGCTTTTTTTAATATAAGCCTGCCTTTCTGATAGGTCAGGCTTGATATGGAAGCATTCTGCATCAAAATCTTTATCTTTGCGATATTGACCAGGTCCTTTAAGGCTTTGGGCAGTTGGCCGTATCTTTGGACCAGGTTCTTTTCTATATGTTGCGCCTCTTCTATTTCCCTGGCTTTTCCAAGACTGCGGTAGGCATTTATTCTTTCATGTTCCCTGGGTATGAAGGCCTTGGGTATATACGCGCTTACCGGTATCTCTATCTGTACATTTATATCAGGAGCAATTCTTTCTCCCTTGATCCTGGCAACTTCTTCTTTTATTATCTGGCAGTACATATCGAATCCCACACTGTCCATGTGCCCGCTCTGCCTGGGGCCAAGTATTTCACCAGCCCCCCTTATCTCCATATCCCGCAGAGCGATGCTGTATCCCGAACCAAGGTCTGTATGCTCTGATAGAGCTTTGAGCCTCCGCAGTGCTGTAATGCTTAAATGTTTTTTGTCCGGATAGAAAAAGTATGAATAGGCTCTTTCAGTAGAACGGCCTACCCGCCCCCTTAACTGGTAAAGCTGGGATAACCCAAAACGGTGTGAATCCTCCACTATAAGCGTATTTACATTGCTTATATCCATCCCTGACTCTATTATCGTGGTGGTCAGAAGGATATCATATTTTTTATTTATAAAATCTGACATGGTGTGCTCTATTTTATCTCCCCTCAGCTGGCCATGGGTCACCGCTATCTTTGCCTGGGGCACTATGCTTTGAAGATGGTGCATTTTTGATTCTATGCCGCGTACATTGTTATACACGTAATATACCTGTCCCCCCCTTGCCATCTCTCTCTGCACGGCCTGCCTGATAACGGACTCGTCCTTTCTTCCCACAAATGTCTCTATAGGATTTCTTCCCTGGGGATAAGTCTGTATGGTGGCAATATCCCTTATCCCTGTCAATGCCATGTAAAGGGTCCTGGGTATGGGGGTAGCGGTGAGGGTCAGCACATCTGCGTTCTTTTTTAAAAGCTTTATCTTTTCCTTGCTGGCAACCCCGAACCTCTGTTCCTCATCGATTATTATAAGACCCAGGTCAGGCGGCTTTATATCCTCCTGCAGTATCCTGTGGGTGCCTATTACCATATCCACTTTTCCTTCATTGAACCTGGAGATTATCTTTCTTTGGCTGCTTTTCTTTTTAAACCTGCTAAGTACCTCCAGGACCACAGGGTAATCCCGGTATCTTCTGGCAAAAGTTTTGAAATGCTGGTCAGCAAGTATGGTGGTTGGCACCAGCATCATGACCTGCTTGCCCGCTTCTATAGCTCCAAAGGCTGCCCTTATGGCTACCTCGGTCTTGCCAAAACCTACATCCCCGCAAAGCAGCATATCCATGGGCTTTTGCCTGGACATAGCCTGTTTGACCTTTTCTATGGCTTTTGCCTGGTCGCCTGTTTCACTGAAAGGAAAAAGGTCGGCTATCTCCCTCTGCCAGGGGCTGTCTCCGGGAAAAGAGTAACCTTGTGCCGCCTCCCTTTGCGCATAAAGCCTGGAAAGGTCTATGGCAAGCTTTTTAACCGACTTTCTGACCCTTTTTTTCATAGAGTCCCATTGTTTTGAATGCAGCTGGGTGATGGTGGGGTTTTCGCTGCCTATATACCTGGTCAGCCGGTCTGCCTGCCAGGTTGGCACATAGAGCCTGTCCCCTTTTGCGTATTCGATTAAAAAATAATCTTTTTTGTTTCCGTCAACCTTCCTGGATATAGTGTCCACATACCTCCCGATCCCGTGGGTCTTGTGCACCAGAAATTCTCCGGGCTTAAAATCCTCTATTTCCCTGAGGGAGGTGATCACCTCCTGTTCAGGTTTTTTCTCGGAAAACTCATATATGTCAAGCTCACCATAGACCGAGAGTTTTTTTGACTGAAAGCCCCTCAATAGCCTCTCTTCGATTATATTGACTATCCTGTGGGTCTCTTTTTGTGCATTTTGCTCAAAAGAAATGCCTTCATCGGCCAGGAGCTTTTTAATCATCCTCCTCCTTTTGGGCTCAGATATGGAGACCGCCACCTTCCTTTTGGAACCAAAGTCTGTGCCTATATTTGAAATGAATGTCCCCGGCTGGCCAAAGCTCTTCTTTTGGCCCTTTATACCAAGTTCTATGTCCTGGTCCTTTGCAGAAGAGTTTAGCCTTATCAAAATATCCGCCCCCTTGTGCAGGCCCCCTTGGTCCAGTAGCTCCCTTCTGAGGTCCTGGGGTTTTCCAAATACTGTCTTCTCTATATCCTTTTGCAGTATCTTTTCAAGGATGTCACGGTCGCTTTCAAGTTTTATGCCTACCTCCATGGGGTCACATAATACAAGGCATAGCCCCCCTGATTCTTCCTTTATATATTCCTGCAGGGA
>PWSB01000004.1 GCA_003563375.1 Actinomycetota bacterium
CAAAAAGAATATATCCTCTTTATGGGGGCTGTCTTCCCTTGCCTTATATGAAGCTTCGCTTTTCCAGCCTGTCCTTCCAACGATAGCCAGCTTAAGCTTTGGGTGATCAGCTTTTATCTTTGCGAAGGCATCTATGAGCAGGGGGTAGTTCTTTCTGGGCTCTATTGTTCCCACAGAAAGGATAAACTCTTCACCTATTTGGTATCGGTCAAATACTGAACTGTCCGGATGGTTGAGCTTTTTGAACACAGCATCTGCTGCAGGATAGATCACATACACTTTATCCCGAGGTACCTTAAAAAAATCCATTATGTCTTTTTTAGTGCTTTTAGATATTGCTATAATTTTTGAAGCCCTTTTCGCATTGGCCTTTACCTGCCTGGTATATTTTTTTATAAACCATTCAAAATTGAACTCGGGAAACCTTATAAAAGCCAAATCGTTTATGGTAAGGACGATGTTTTTATTGAATGTAGGGGGGATCATAAAATCAGGGCAGTGGAAAACATCAGCCTTAAATCCAAGGAGCTCATAAGGAGGGAAACCCGCCCTGTCCCATGCCTTAAGACTTTTTTCGGAGGTCCTAAAAAACTTGCGCCTGACATTGTCTCCTCTCCAGGCTGCAGTTTTTTCCAGGTGCCCTTCCGTCAGATATCTTGCTGCAAGGGTATATTGGTTATTCCCGCCTACAGCCAGGACATTGTTTACCAGGTTAAAAATATACCTCCCGGCACCTATATCGTGCCCGTGGTTTAGAAGTGTAGATATCTCAATACCTATTCTCATCTTAGCTCAGCTTATCGATAAACTTGTGTACAGAAGGCCTCTCATATTCCATCTTGTTGTGCAAAAGCTGCCTCACCTTATCTATCTCTATCCTGAACTTGGTCTGTTCCAGGTTTTGCAGATAGGATATGTATTCCTCATACTTCATATTTCCCAGCAGCGCAAAAAGCCTCTGGTAGGTCCTGTAAAGGTTATTTAATGTGTAATGGGGCACATTTTCAACAAAATCAAAGAAATTGGTCTCGCCCCAGCAAAACTTTATGATATCGACATCAAATAATTTCCTGGACATCTGGATATCGGTACGCTCTTTTTTAAGGTAGGGGATGCTTTTGCTAAACTCCCAGGTTATCTTCCGGCCTATTGCTCTCAGGTTTTCGTCTTTAAGGTTCTGTTTTTGTATACCAAGCTCTATTTTTTTTATTCGGGCCAGGTTAGGGGGGTCAGCATTTTTATAAGCGGTGCGCAGAAGATTCAATTTCTGGTAATAATACTTGGTCTGCCACCCCGTGGCTGCGTCCCTGAAGCTGTATGCATATTTATGGTAGACGATAGCTGAGGGGCAGGACCTGAAACGGTACCCGTTAAGGTTTGCCCTGTAACAGAAATCGATATCCTCATAAAACAAAAAGAAGGTGGGGTCTATCTTGCCCACCACCTCCTCTGAAAAGACGCTTCTCTTCATGAATGCTGAACTAAAAGAGACACCGAATACGTTCTCGTCCCTGTCGTACTGGTCAAGGTCAAGCTGGCCCAAGCCCTGGTAGCCTATATATAAGGAATTATCTACATAGGTCCCCACGCTTTCTATAAAGTCGCGCATATAATAGAACTTGATCTTGGGCGCAAGCCCGATGTATCTCCTGTCCAGCCCCTTTATCATGTTTACGCATTCCTCCAAAAACCTTTTGTTGTACGCCACATCAAAGTTTGATATGAGCACGTATTCGCTGTCTATCTCTTCCAGGGCCCTATTTACGGCTCTTCCAAGCCCCAGGTTTTCGGAGGACTCCATAATCCTTATATCAGGGAATCTCTGCCTTATCTTTTCCAGTACACCGTTTCCGCTGTTATTGTCAAAGATTACTATCTCTTTGTCCGGATAGGTCTGGCCTTCAAGCGATGCGATACATTCTTCGAGGCACTCAAAGCTTGACCTGTAATTTATTACCAAGGCTGTCACCCTGGGTTTTTTGGGTATTTTTTTCTCTTCACTAAAATCCCTGGCAACAAGGTCGGCATCCTTTAAGCTTAAGATCTTTTTTATCTGTGAATCATACTGGTCTACCTTGTCCTCCCAATGAAAGCTTTTGGAAAACTCATAAGCCTGGACCCCAAGCTTGCCCCTTAACTCCTTATCTTCTATCAGCAGTTCAACCTTTTCTAAAAATTGGTCTTTATCTTTTACTACAAAACCGGTCACCCCATCCTGCGCTACTTCAGGATGGGCCCCTATATGGTAACATACAACCGGCTTTTTGAAGCTCTGGGCCTCTGCTACCGGAAGGTCAAAACCTTCCCACTTCGAACAGGTTATATATATGTCAGAGGCCTTGTATACCAAGGGCATAAGCTGTTCAGGCGCATTTTTTATAACCTTTATCCCATGGTTTCTAAGCACTGCCTCGTCGTTTTCTGTCCCGTATCCTACCGCCAGCAGCTTTACCCCGTTATTTCTGTTGTAAAAATGGTTGTATATATGGATAAGCTCATCCACCCCTTTATAGGGCTGGTTGCTTATGTTTAACCGGCCTACATAAAGAAGCAGTACATCTTCTGGCTCTACCCCTTGAGCTTTCCTAAAATCGGCTACGCTTTCATCAGAGGGTATGTCTGCAATGCTGTAATGATTGCAGCCGTTATATATAACTGATGCTTTTTTGCGCAGGTAGGTATAAAGTCCGCCCATCAAATACTGGGATACGGTGATTATCTTCTCTGCTTTCCTAAAATAGTAAAGGTTTTGGCTCATATGCTGGTATTTATAATAAAGCCTTCTTTTTAGGGGCATCCCGTCTGTAGACACTATACCGTGGTCCACTACCAGTACAGGTTTTTTTAGTTTTGGTATTAAGCTGTAGAAAGGAAAGGACTGGATAACGAAAAGGTCTATATCCCTTCTTTTAAAAAAAGGTATCAGTTTTTGTATCCGCCTCTCATAGGTCCAGGGATTGGTCAGGGGCCTGACATAGGGAAGTGTGGTTATCCTGTATGACTTTCTTTTGGTAAAGGTCTCATCATGGTAGTTGCAGTATACCCTGGTATGATAGCCTTTCTTGGCCAAGCCGTCAGCCATCCTGTCTACCACCAGGTCGACTCCGTGGCCCTTTATCATCCGGTCAGTTATAAAAGCGATCTTGATTTTCCGCATATCCCTAAAATACTTGATTTGTTACATTTTACATTAGTTGATGTTTAAAATAAATTATTTATTGGAATTAATATCTCTTTTACAATACGACTTAAAACACCATTCTCGGCCGGGGGTTAATTTTAAGGCCTTTGATTAGGACCTTTTAGTCTGGTTTAATAGTAAAAAAAAGGAAATGATATGCAGGTAGAAGAGGTTATAAAAAAGAGAAAAAGCATCAGAAAATACAGTGCCAAGCCGGTAGAGAAAGAAAAGATTATAAAGATTGCCGAAGCTGCAAGGCTGAGCCCTTCTGCATCCAATAAACAGCCCTGGAGGTTTGTGGCAATCACCGACAAAGAGCTGCTGGAGAAGGCCGCAGGATCCCTGGGAGCTATAAATTCATGGGCCAGGACAGCCCCCTGCATCATTGCGGGCTGTTCGGTGAAAAAGGATATCATAACCCATTGGATAGCCGAGCCTTTATCCGGGGTCAGATACCACATACTTGATATGGGGATAGCCATGGAACACATGGTCCTGCAGGCAGAGGAACTGGGCCTTTCAACCTGCTGGGTGGGCTGGTTTGATGAAAGGAAATTGAAAAAATTGCTGAACCTTCCCTTAAATTGGAGGATTGCAAGCCTACTGACCTTAGGTTACAGGGCTGAAAACTACGAGCCAAAGGCAACGAAGAGATTACCTCTGGACAGGATACTGGTCTTTAGATAGATACGGTTATAGTGGAAGCTTGGTTTGATAAAATATAGAAACTGTAATTTTGTTTACATAAATAGTCTGTTATAATTTACCTAATTTTACAATTTTTCCTGGAGACTTCTTATGGTAGATATTTTAAACTATCCCGGTGTGAGCATATGCATAGCCACCCTTAACGGAAAGGATTACTTAAAAGGCTGCCTTACCAGCATAAAAGAGATGGATTATCCCCAAGAAAAAATAGAGGTCATAGTAGTGGATAACGGATCAGATGACGGTTCTGTTGAGTTTCTGGCCAAAGAGTTTCCCGATGTGGTGACCATAAGAAACAATAAGAACAAGGGATTTGCTGCAGCCAATAACCAGGCAGCAGAAGCCGCAAAAAACCCCTATATCGCATTCCTGAACAATGATACTAAAGTAGATAAAAACTGGCTTGCAGAACTTGCCAGGCCGCTTCTGGGCAGCTGGGACGTTGCTGCTTCAGGCTCCAAGGTCCTTTCATCAGACGGCAAGGCCATTGATTTTGCAGGGGCGATGATAAACTTTGAAGGGAAGGGCTTCCAGGTTGACTATGGGGTCCCCATTGGCCAAGACAAGCATAATAACCCCGTCCATCTCCCATTTGTAAACGGGGGAGCAATGATGATAAGGGCCGAGGTGTTCAGATACAGCGGAGGCTTTGATGATGACTTCTTTGCCTATTATGAAGATGTCGACCTGGGATGGAGGCTCTGGGTGCTGGGCTATAAAGTGGTATTTTCCCCCAGCTCGATTGTCTACCATACCCATCACGGAACTTCCAATGCTTTCACCGAAGACAGGCTGAGGTTCCTAAAGGAAAGGAACTCGCTGTATTCTGTGTTTAAAAACTATGATGATGATAACCTCTCCAGGGTACTGGCCGCTTCTTTTGGAAATGCTTTTAACAGGTTGTTTGTGGACATAGACTTTGACTATAAGAATTACTACCGGTTGGACCAAAAGGCGGACAAGGAGCTTGATATGCAGGCTGAAAACATCACTATCGGAAAAGAGCCTTTGAGCTCAGCCATGGCTGTAAAAGATTTTTTTGACAGCCTGCCCAAGCTTTTGAAAAAAAGGAAATGGATACAGGCTCACCGCAAAAGGGATGATAAGGCAGTTTTTTCCTATTTCGGGGGGCAGTTTTTGGCTGTATCTCCTGATCCTGAGTACCAGCAGAATCAGATAAACCTCCTTGAATCCACGGGAATATACAGGCTGTTTGAAAAAAAGATTAAAAGGAATGTCCTCATTATCGCCAGCGATGTAGTCAAAAAAGAGATGGCCGGCCCAGCCATCAGGGTCTGGAACTTTTCCCGCATATTATCAGAGCATATGAATGTGATCCTGGCTATTCCCAATGACACCGACCTTGAGCCTGATAATTTCGATATCCAAAAATATACTGATGAGGCAAGCTTAAAAAGATTAATAGAGAGGGTGGACCTGATAATCACCGGCGGCACTACCTTTTCAAGGTTTGCATGCATAAAAGAGTCAGAAAAATATCTTGTTATGGATGTCTATGACCCCTACACCCTGGCCGTATTGGCTGAGTACAGGGACGAGCCAATTGAAGAAAGGCTAAAAATCCATAAGATGGTGCACCTAAACTTAAATGAACAGTTCTATTACGGGGACTATTTTATTTGCGCTTCAGAAAGGCAGAGGGACTACTGGCTGGGGATGGCTGCTGCCTTGGACAGGGTCAATCCTTACAGCTACCAGGAAGACCCCACCCTCAAAAAGATGATAGACGTGGTCCCTTTCGGCCTTCCTTCCCATAAGCCCATGCATACGAAAAAGGTACTCAGAGGGGTGGTCGAAGGCATAGGGGAGGATGATTTTGTGATACTGTGGGGCGGAGGCATTTATAACTGGTTTGACCCTCTCACCCTGATTAAGGCCATGGCTCAGATAGCAGAAGAAAGGGATGACATAAAACTTTTTTTCATGGGCATAAAACATCCCAATCCTGATGTAAAGGAGCTGCAGATGGCCTCAAAAGCGGTGGAACTGGCCAAGAAGATAGGGG
>PWSB01000123.1 GCA_003563375.1 Actinomycetota bacterium
GCAGCCTCCCTGCCAATTCCCCTGGTTGACCCAGTTATTATCGCAACTTTGTCTTTTATCCTCATATAAACCTCAAGTTTTTAAACCCTCAAAACATATTTTTCCATCCACCATAGTCAGATAGACTTCAAGATCATCATCTATAACAGTAAGATCCGCATTCAACCCAGTTCTTACAGACCCTACCTTATGGTCTATCTTTAAAAGTTCTGCTGGGTTTTTGGTAATAGTCTTAATACCGTCTATGAGCTGCACTCCTGTATTCTTTCTTAAATTTCTAACAGCATGGTTGAGCTTATATCCACTACCTCCCAGATGCCCATTCTCCAGCCTGTACACATCATAATCCTTGTACAACATCCTGCCGTCTGCCAGTTTTATTTTCTCATCTTCAAGGCCGGTACAAAACAGGTTGTCAGTTATAATGATCAATTTATCAAATCCTTTAGCCTTTACCAGCAATTTCATTATGGTAGGATTGATATGAGCTCCGTTATAATCGCTTATAGCCTCTGCCCAGACGTCATCTCTGACAGCAAGGTATTCATTAAGGCTTGCAGGTATAACCCCAAGCTCCCTAGCCGGTTTCTGGTATGTCCCATTATAGAGATGAGTTGCAAGATTAGCTCCGTTATCTATAGCTTCTTCTATCAAGTCTATTTCACTAAGGGAATGTCCCAGGCCAGTGATTATACCTTGTCTATTAAAAAAATTTATGGCCTCAATCCCACCGTCTATTTCAGGGGCGATTGTTATTATCTTAAGATACCCTTTTGCAGCTTCAATCAAAGCCCTATTATTTTTAGCAGTTGGAGGGAAATTAAATTTTCCTTGCTGCATTCCACATTCCGGACTAAGGTAAGGGGTCTCCAGGTTTATACCTAATGGCTTTGCATAGGATTTATCCTTTTCGATTGCTTTAGATAATTTCTGGAGCTGATCAGTATGTTCATCCAGGCTATTGAGTACTGACATCAAGGTAGGAAGATACATAGTTACTCCGTTCCTTGACTTGTATGCAGAAATTTCAGATAGCCTTTCTGGTTGTGTAGTCACATCTATCCCTAGAGCTCCATGTGTGTGAATATCTATAAAACCCGGGCAGATATAGTAGTTATTTTCGAGGTCAATCACCCTTTCAAAACTATCATCTTCCTCAAATTCTTCCATCCTGCCCAGCTTAAAGATCTTATCATCCAAGGTAATTAAAAAATAGTTTTTATGCTCAACATCAGGAGTCAAAATTTTTGCATTTTTTATCAACATGCTTTTTTTATTCACGAATATCACCCTGCTTTGTTAAATCTGACTTTTCGCTAGATTTTAGGAAAATATAGAAATAGCTTAGACCTGTTGTCACCGTCAGAGATAAATATTTCCCCATCATTTCCAACAACCATCTTTGAAGGTTCATTACACCATCCAGTCAAAGGCATGAATCCAGCTATATTTCCGAGATCCCTAAACCCGTTTTCTCCATATAAGAATAGATGACCAAGCCCTCTGCCTTTTGTAGATGTAACACCATATATCCTTCCATCTTTTTCTACTATAAACGACCTTATATCATAATTATCATCAGGTTTTCCAAAATTAAATACCTTGTCGCTTTCAACAACATAACTAAATAAATAACTATCCTGGGAGGTACAGCCGTAGATCTTACCATTTTCATAGACTATTTTTTCTGCTCCTGCTAGATATTCCCTTCCTTTCTGGGAAGGCACCCTTGAAGTGCTCTTGGCCAATTTGCGGTCATTGACATTTAGTCTGCTCAAAATACCACCAGAAAGAACCATAAAAAGATTTCCCGAGCCATCTGCACAAATGCTCTTAGAGAAGCCACTTTCAAGCTCAAAGATCTCATGGATTATTTTTTTTGAAATATCAAACTGATATATTTTTCCATTTGCAGTAAGAAAATAAATATTTTTATCCCAACTATTGGATACCGCACCCACTACCATATCTTTTTCGATAACCAGTCCTGTTTCTTCTATATCGCCGCTGTAGTTTAAAGGATATTGGTCAGTATAATCAGTATCCAGGTCATGTTTTAATATAATTGTATTATTATCAGCATCTGTGGCAGCAAAGTATAGCATTGAATCATATCCAATCGACATAGACCCGCTGTTTATGGTTTTTGCTTCAACAATACCGACATCTACTATCATTTTTTTCTTATCCATAAAAAATAAGTGATTCTCATCTCCTGAAGTCGCGCCATATAAAACACCATTTTTTCTATAGACAACCAGATCTGCAATCTTATAATCATTTACCATTATTGAAGGACCTTTTATTTGGTCCAGCAAGGAAAAGCAAAACACTGACCCTTCGGTAATAAAAGGTTGACTTAGGTACTGTCTTTCAAGTCTCAGTTTTCTTATCTCCGGGGATTCTCCTTCTTTGCTGGGTATGCCGGGCCCCGTTGCAGTCCTCCTTTTGATTTTTTTATTACTCATAAATACTTCCTCCATGTCTAATTATTTATTTGGATCATATCTCCATAAATTAACAGGAATATTGCCAACATCAGCAAAATACACTCGTCCTTTTTCATCTATTGCAGATCTCCAACCGGTAGCATTCAATCCATCTTTTTTCATCAACCCATGATTTTTTATAATACCTTGTCCTATGTTGTATGACATCATATACGAACCTTTGTCAGTAGCCAGGATATGGAAAAGATTAGAGTTCGTATCGAAGCTTAGAGCAAGTATCCTTATGATATTTGCATCTATTGGCTCCTCTAAAGGATACCCAAGGTCTTCAAAACGTACTTCGTCACCTTCTGGCCAAAACCTCATAAGCCTGTTATTCAGGTAACCGCAACAATAGACACTATCATCAGGCCCAACCACAGAATCACACATCCAACCCGTAAGCCTCCCATCACTCCAATTCGGATGGCTTAAAAAAACTCCTGTATAATCTACCTTTAACTTCTTAGCATCCACTTTTATAATCTGCCCATATGAATCACTTGTAAAGATATATTTATCTTTATAATTCACCATAGAAATGGGATAGTGTTCCGAGACCTTACCTAGATCAATTATACCCCTCCCTTTCATGTTACAAACAAAAAGGTGGGCTAAAGGATATGTAACACCAAAAAAACGTTCCGCTCCTTCACTTAATGTAAGAAGTGGAACACCTTGCCGGGGAACTATTACACCATAATCTACAACATCATAATTTTTGCTATCATAATAATAAAGGTGGGCACCTTCGAAGTATTTATAACCATCGTTTAGCATTGAATAAGGGTCCCAGAAAGGCTCTCCTACCGGTGCGGTCGTTGCATGAGTGGAACCGTACATCTTCAGATCTGATGCAGGACACAATGAAAAATGTATTTTTCCCTGGGTTGCCCGCCCTGAGGCAGGATCGTCCCCTGTTATTTCTGCAATATCTGCCAGGTGGTTCAGTTTTTCTTTTTCTGTATCAAAATTATAAAGTTGGGCAATACCTCCAGAGGTAAATTCCATACATAACCCTATGTACACTTTTTTATCTATTCCCATCGAAAGGGCCCAGCTAGTGTCATTTTCAGGATGTTCGTAAAATGTAAAATAATCCAGTTTTTTTGGATCCATTAACTGTTCTTCCAATCCTACTCACCTCTTTTTTTAAAAATTATAAAAATTAGATTGACTATTCTTCTATGGCTAAAGGCCTGCAAGGGCATCCACAATTTTTGCCTTCTATTTTTAAAGGCAGAGCTACAACCTTTACTTTTTCTTTTTTAATCTTTTCAAGGTTCACGCAAGGAGCCAGCATAAGTATATCTGCTTCAAAAAAATCTCCAAAAAAGCCCTCAGGATTTTTAAGATTATCCCATAATGGCGAATCCGAACTTAAAAGATAGGGATTTTTATTTATTATCCAATCTATTGCATCTTTTTTAAAGAAATGAGATTTTTCAAAAAAATAGTCCTCTTTCCAGAATTGGCCCCACCCTGTGGACACTATTAGCCCTTTTTCCTTGCCCAGGTCCTCACCAAACCCTGAATTTTCAAGGTCTTCTGCAGATATAAAAGGGCGTCCGTCTTTTTTATCCAGTTTATTCCAATCCAGCTTAATAACATATGTATCCAACATAAAAAGGTTCTCAATTGGTACCTGGTTTAGAGGATATGATTTCTCATACCCTAAAAAATGGGCAGGAGTTTGGATATAGGTCCCGGTTTGGGAACAAAGCCCTACGAATTCTTCCTGCCACACCTTATAATCTACCCAATCGGGCATTGGTATCTCTTTTACCTTAAACTTTGGATAGGGTGGTGCATATGACCACATCCCTTCATAAAGTGGACCACCTAGATCTATTATCCTCATTGTAAACTCCTCTCTTGTAATCTTTTTTTGATATAATCAAATAACACTACTAGTATAAGGACAAAACCTAATATAACCTGTTTCCAAGCCGAAGGAACACCTAGCAGATTGAATACTATAGTCAGCATTGTTATAAAGCCTGCACCTATTATGGAGCCAAAAACTGTTCCCATGCCTCCGTACAAGCTTGTACCCCCGATTATAACCGCAGTCACTACTTCCAGTGAGGCTCCTTCCATAGCCAGAGGATGGGCAGCATTTACTCTCCCCATCAGTAAAAGAGACGAAAAACCACAAAGAAAACCCATTAATGTGAATAATACGACTATATTCTTGTTTATTGGTATACCACTACTCCGGGCTGCTTCCCTGTTTCCTCCAATGGCAAAAACCTGCCTTCCGAAGGTGGTCTTCTTAGAGACAAGAATTGCAATTGCTCCTGCTAACAAGGCGTAAAAAACCAATATTTGTGTTCCCAAAAATTGGGTACGCGTTATAGCAAGCAGGCTATCAGGGAATCCAACAATAGGACGGTTGCGATTGATCAACAATGATGCTCCCCTAGTCATCACCAGGGTCCCTAAAGTGATTATAAAGGAGGGTATTTTAGTGCATAAAACCCCGTTAAAAAGACCAATAGCCATTCCGATTATCGGAGCCAGCAGTATACCCCAGCCTACTGGAAGGCCTTCCATGTTTATCAGCCTCGCAACTAACATTGCAATCATTGCAACCTGGCCTTCTACTGAAAGATCAAAATTCCCTGACAGCAAGAGGAGGGTCATGCCTATAGAAAGAAGAATCATTATTGTGGCTTGCCTGAAAAAATTGTCGAGATTGGCAATAGTAAAGAACCTGGGCACAAAAATAGAAAACAATATAGCAAAGACTATAAATATAGTAAAAATATTAATATAGTTCACCCAGCTTGTGCCCTTAAGCTTATTTAGGAACCCTGTTTTATTCATTCGCCACCGCCTTCAGTCATTTTTAACAATAATTCCTTTTTATCCAGCTCATTCTTTTTATATTCACCTAAAATCTTTTCTTGTCCAATTATAATTATCCTATCGCAGACACCCAGAGCTTCATCAGCTTCATCGGTAAAATAAATGATGGAAGTCCCTTCTTTTGCTATCTTGTGTAAAATTTTATAGAGTTCTTTTTTTGTCCCTACATCTATACCCCTGGTTGGCTCATCAGCAAGCAAGACCTTGGGTTGGATTACAAGGCCTCTTCCTACTAAAATTTTTTGCTGGTTTCCCCCACTTAATGACTCCACTTTTTTGGAAGGGTTCTGAACCACTATATTCAATAACTTTTTATATTTATTAAATATATCCAGCCTTTTATTGTCACTTATAATGCCCACTTTTTTCAATCTATCTAAAATTGTCATAGTAAAGTTGTCAATTATGGGAAGTTCTAAAAATAACCCTTGGACCTTCCTGTCCTCCGGAATATAGGCAATGCCTAATTTGATAGCTTCCCTAACAGAATGTACGTTTGCTTTCGTCCCGTTCAAAAATATGTCACCCTTATAATTTTTATCAAGACCTGTTATTATCCTTGCAAGTTCTGACTTCCCTGCCCCCCTTACACCGACTATACCCAGTATTTCATTTTCATATAACTTAAAGTCAAAATCTTTAAAAAAACCTTTTTTTTGCAAGCCTCTTATTCTAAAAACGATCTTGTCAGAAATTTTTTTGTCTTCAAAGGTCAGTACATCCTTTACCCCTTCCCCAACCATCAACCTAACCAGTTCTGCTTCATCTATTTTTTTACTATCAAAAGTGCCTACATTTTTGCTGTCCCTAAATATGGTTATTCTGTCTGATATCTCGAAGACTTCTTCAAGTATGTGTGAGATAAATATTACTGAGACTCCTGCCTCTTTCAGCCTATTGATGACCTTGAATAAAAACTTTACTTCGTCCGAATCAAGAGAAGAAGTAGGTTCATCCAGTATTAATATTTTAGGGTCCATGATATAGTTCTTCAGTATTTCTATTATTTGCTGTACAGCTAGAGTATAACTGCCCAAAGGTTTTCTTGGGTCTATATGCAATTCCCAGTTTTTAAGATATTTTTCAGCTCTCTTATCAAGATCGCCCCAATCGATCAAGATCCTTTTTTCATTTTTGTGAAAATTATTTAAAAAAATATTTTCGGTCACGCTTAATTGAGGAACGACTCTCAATTCTTGATGGACAGTATATATATTTAATTCTCTTGCAATCGCAGGATTCCGTAACTCTACTTTTTTCCCGAATACATATATATCTCCAATATCTTTTTGCACCTCTCCGGAAAGTATTTTGATAAAAGTGGATTTACCCGCTCCATTAGCCCCTACTACCGAATGTACCTCCCCTTTATATAGCTCAAAATCAACATCGGTCAAAGCCTTAGTGGGTCCAAAACTTTTTCTGAGGTTATTTACTTTGATGCATAGATTATTATCCAATTCACAAAACCCTTCTTAAATTTTTAAAATACAACGTCCTGAATTTCTCTTTTTCCAATACCTGGTAGATTTTTTTAATCTACCAGGTATTTTCCAATCTATACTTTATCTACCCCAACTGTTGTCTAGTTACTCGATAACTGGAAAATCATCAAGATTGTCTAGAGTCACGACGGGGAACTCACAATCAAGTTCTATCCTCATAAACTCTGGTTCTGCTACTGCATGCTCTAACAGCTGAGCGGATAATGTTCCCATGAAGTAAGGAAGAGCTGCTACGGTACCGTAGAACTGTTCATGTTCTCTCATAAGTTCAGCATACCAGTCATACAAGTCCCAGCCTGTAAAATACATTCCCTCTTGCCTTCCAGCAGCAACAGCAGCTTCAAAAGCTCCCTGGGCTGCAGGATCTGTTGGAGTGAATACTATGTCTATCTGGTCATGTGCTACTAAGAGGTCTGACATGGCAGCATAGGCTGTATCATCAAGGAATCCCACAAAGTCACTGAACAATACATTTACGCCAGGAAACTCAGCAGCTGCATCTTCAAAACCTGCTTTCCTGTCTTCAGCAACGTCTGAACCTTCTACTCCACCTATTATGACTACATTTCCCTCTCCATCTATCAGTTCTTCAATTGCTTGAACACCTAAAGCATAAGCCGGCTCATAGTTTACTCCTCCTACCACAAAATCAGGAGCTTCAGGAGCAAATGTATCTACAGCCAGTTTGGTTCCAACTGTACCGAATTTTATACCTGCCTGTCTGGCCAAAGATAGACTCTCCATCAAAGCTTCTGAGTGGAAGACCAGAAGCAATATTCCGTCTACTTCTTCAGCTATCAGTGATTCTGTCAATTCTATTGCCTCTACGATATCTCCACTCCTCTGTACCTGTAGAGATCTTGCCTCAAAATTAGGTATATCAGCAAAATAATCAACATATGCGTCACCTATTAGCTCTGCCCACGGGCCCAGCAAAGCATCCACATAACCAACTGTAAAAGTATCTTGAGCAACTACATCCGGCTCATCCGGGGCATCTACCGGTTCTTCGGTAACATCCACTGGTTCGTCGGTAACATCCACTGGTTCGTCGGTAACCGGCTCTTCGGCTGGTGCGCATCCGAAAAGGGTGAATACCGATACTATCGTTATGGTTAAGACCAATGCTGGCAACCATAATATTTTTTTCTTTATCATTTTTTCCTTCCTTCTATCATTTTTTAAAATAATATACTTTTTTTAATTAACCACCTCCTATTCTTATTACTCAGCTATATCAAGGGTTTTTATTATTTTTGGGGCCACATTTATTATATTGCCTTCTTCATCTTTTGCCGCATCCAAAATACCCAACTTTTCCAAAATTTCAGGAGCATTAGCTATAAACTTACCGTCAATTGAACCAAAACCAAGATAGGTCTTATCATCGATTATAATTACTGGTGCAATATATTTGTGGACCTTTTCTATCAGTTCTAATTTGTTTTTATCCTCATTCAGATTTTTTGCTTCAAAATCAATATTCATAGCTTCCAGGTAAGTTTTTGCTATAACACAATCGAAACAACCTTCATCGTAATATAGCGTTACATTCATTTTGCCTCCCTTTAGAAATTTTTTAAATTACTACCAGATAAAACCCTATTTTTCCATCACCCTCCTTTCTTTTCAAAATATACTATCTAAGCATACCAATTAAATTCCCGAGAATATGAAATATCTGCAGCAACTGTTTCAGATATAACAAGCTCACTTCTACTAATCTGTAGAATAGATGCTGGAACCAAAGGGGTCACCTCACCATGTGCTGCCAGCCTTACAATAAACCTTTGCCAGGAAACTTGGGTATTAGCAATTGAAAACCCATTCCATGAACATCTTAGCTTAGATTTCAATATCTCACGGGGACCTATTGTCACTGCTCTGGGTGGGACTATCCCCCAATTACCGCTCATCCCAAAATCTGGATCAAGGCTGCTTTGTGCAATAGTAAACGGATTTAATGTCACAAGCCTTGTGCCCATCTCCTTCCATTCTTCAAAACCTCCAGCAAACTCCTCGGACCCTGGCTCTATAAAAGCTAGATGGCCACACCAACCAATGCCTCCGTAGCAAGCATCAGCTCCACCCTGTTCTTCGATCATATCTCCATAATTTTTATAGTTTTTCTCATTTGGCCCAATAATCTGGTTCTCCGGAGGTCTAAGGTCTTCATTTATTTTATAATAAAAATTATTTTTCATAGCATTCATAAAAGAATTTGGCCAAGTGTCTGGCGCGATTACACCGTCTTCATCAGCCCATTCATCCATGTTGAATGTCCATAATTTGCTGCAATCAACATTAAACCTATTTATAAGTTCAGCAACCTTTGCATATTCAGGATTAGGCTGGGGTAGAATCAAAACCAGCTTCTTTCTAGATTCTGAAGCTTTTTTTATTCTTAAAAAAATATCTAAAACATACCTGAAAGTAAACTCCGAATCTCTGATTATTCTAATGTTGAAATCTGGGTTCTTATGTTTGACCAACTCTTCTTTTTTAATTTGGGCAACCTTTTTGGATATTTCCCTATTTTTATAAGGAAGCCATTTTGAAATACCATATTTAAATTCTTCCACTTTGTTCCCTCCCTAGCTTGACCTTTGTATCATTTAATAGATTCAAAGCATTTTTATAAAAAATTTTATTTATAATATCCTTATGACCCTTCAATCTTAGAACAACGTCCAATATCTCTCTAATCTCTTCATAAATGAAAAAAGTAAGATCTTCTTCCTTAATATTTACTCCTGTTATGCTCCAAGGATATTTTTCTGAAGTTACAAAATAATGTTTGTTATTAATACAAATATTTTTACCCTTAATGCCGGCTACGGGTAGGTCCGAACCAAAAATTATTTTTTCAATATTAAGATTTTCAAATAAAAGTTCCAAAACCCTGCGTTCGTTGACCATAGATGTATCCACATATAGGTTTTTAAGGTCTTTTATTTTTTTAATTGATTCCTTTATGTCAGAGGGACAATAAGACCTTCCGGCATGAGCTAGGACAAGTTTAATATTTGGAAAAGTGCTACAGATATTTCTTATCTCCTCTATATTTTTCTCATCATTAAGTCTACGTTTTTTAGGTATATGCAACATAATGATCATATTGAATCTGTTCGCTGCCTTTAGATGGGATTCTGTCAGAAAATCGCTGATGCATACAGTATCCTGATCAGTATAATCCACATCATTTGCAAGGTCAGGGTAAGGTTTTAAACCAAGGAATCCATCTTTTTTTATTGTTTTTACTAAAAAGTCATAATCATCTTTTGGTCTGGGTATAAAAAAGGAATCCTTTTCCTTTTTAAGAATTTCTTCTTTCATCATAAGATTTATTTTATCTATTTCCCCCACACGGTATGGGAACCCAAAAAAGACTCCTTCATAATTTTTTCCTGGAAACAGAACTTTAATGATTTTATTAAAATCTTCATATGTGAATCCATCTACTATCTCTTGATCTAAGAAAGGTTGTTGATTGATCTGTTCACCAACAAGCTTTTCACTCTTTATATGATTCCTTTTCCAAAGGTGCACATGGATATCTATAATTCTTTGTGGTAGAAAACTGCTTAATTCTTGATTAAATATTTTTTTGTCCTGAAGCGTATATGCAAATTTCTTTAGCATATCTTTAAAAAATAAAAATTGGTGATATGAAAATATCATAAATCTTGAAAAATTGCAATAAATATTTGGTATATTATGCAAATTTATAACCATTTTTTATAAATATAATTTTTTAAAATCAAAATATATTCAATAAGGAACTTTATTTTTAAAAAGAGTAAATCCTCCATCAACAAGTATCTCTGTACCCGTGATATAATCTGATAGAGAAGAGGCTAAAAATAAGGCTGCACTAGCTACATCCTCGGGGCTACCAATCCTTTTTAAAGCGATCAACTCTTCCATTTTTTTCATAAGATTTTCATCTTTATAGTCATCTGTAATACCAGTTTTTATTATCCCTGGCACAATAGTATTGACATTAATATTAAACTCTCCAAGTTCTAATGCAGCACACCTTGTAAGCATTTTGATGCCGCTTTTACTCATGGCGTAATGGACAGTATTAAAAAAAGGCGTAAATTGAGAAATAGAACTTATATTTATGATTTTGCCATATTTTTTCCTTATCATATATCTGGATACTGCCTGCAAACAATTGAAGCTCCCTTCAAGATTAATGCTTAAGACTTCTTTTAGATCTTTATGCTTTAGTTCAGTTAACTTAGAGGATTTTAATATCCCCGCATTATTTACCAGTATATCAATACCGCCCAACTCTTCGACGAGCTTATTAACAGAGTTTTCGACATCTTCCTGCTTGGAAATGTCAAACCTTATTTTAACTGAATTACTACTAGATTTCTTTACATCCTCCAACACATCGTCCACAGGATCTTTATCGTCGATATAATTGATTATCACAGTGCATCCCTGTCTGGAAAACCTTCTAGCAATCTCAGCACCTATACCTCTAGAGGCTCCGGTTATTAAAGCAGTATGTCCTTTAAGTAACATTTATGCTCCATTCACTACGCTTTCTTTTGTAATTTTAATCTTTGGAAGATTTCTGCCATCTTATCAATAATAAAAATATAGTCCTCTTTGGACTTACTGTATGAATCAACCTTCTTACTGTCAGGGTATACCATGCCTTCTACTAGTTCTTTGTTATAAGCTAGGTATTTTTTATATTTCCTAATATCATTTTTACATCTAGAGATCAGAAAACCCCCTCTAATCTCATAAGGTATTTGTGTCATCTTTATATATTTGATATTCAATATGCTTGATTTTATTTCATTCCAAAGATTATTTTTTGCCCCTCCACCTATGACCTTTATTGTTGAAAAAACATCCTTTTTCAATTTGTTTAATATTTTTATATAATCCAGCGCATATCCGAATTCATAACCAATGGACTCTAAAATGGATACAAAAAAATGGTCAAGACAATGGTCCCAGTTTAATCCTACCCAAGCTCCATCAAAATAGGGTTGTGGTGGATTATACCTTCCTCCAATATGGGGAACAAAAAATAACCCCAGGGAATCATCTTTATCATCTGGGGTATAATCAAACCTCTTCCTGAACCAGTCATATGTATGGCCTGTTGCATTTATAACAGATACCTGATAATAAATATCACTGATCCCGGAATAGACCGTGGATAGAACCTTTTTTTTTGAATCATCTAAAAATCTATCTGTACAATAACCAAGGACCGAATAAGTCCCGGCAACATCTATGATATCATTTTTATTAATTACTCCTGCCCCTATAAAACCGGCTATCTGGTCTCCGCAACCAGCCAATACCTCTATATCCCGATTGGTATCAAAAATATATTTGTTTATACGCCCTATACACTCAAAAGGCCTTTTAATCACAGGAAGTTTAGACATGTCTATTTCCAGTTTTTCTGCCAGGGTACTGTTCCATGCTCCTTCTCTTATGTCAGCCAGTCCGTTCATGGTCAGACAGCTGAAATCAATAAAAGCTTCTTTTGCCCCAAGACCACAAAGTTTGCCGGCGACGTATGTAGTCAAGTTTATAAATTTATCTATTTTTTTATAATCCATAGGTTTTTCATTTTTTATCCATAAGATCTTTGCAGTCCCGGTCGGCACACCTCCACAAAGCTTTCTGATATCTTCACCTGCTTCAGCCTCCAGCTTATATAGATAATCTATATAGTTAGTATCCACAGAAAAGGTCCAAGGGAATATTACGTCCCAATTTTGGTCTATGCCCAATATGCCTGCCATTTGTCCAGTACAGATCAAACAAGCGGCATCCTTAAACTTTTTTGGGTGTTGTTTTTTTATTCTTTTTATTTCATCATGTACTATATTAAAATAATCATCTGGATTTTGATATTTGTATTCATGGCTATAAGTCTTGACTAAGTTTTCCGACATATATATAGTTGTTCCATTTTCATTGATTAGACTTGATTTAGTTTTTGTGGTACCTAGATCAAAACAGAGAAAGGTAGCAGCCAACGACCCTCCTTAGATAAATTTTTATGTTACTCGCTTTAATAAGATTAATATCCCATACTCCAATCAGGCTCGATATCTTTGGCTATAGTCTCAGAGAGAAAAACATCAGTTTTTAATGTCTGCAGAAAAGATTGAGGGACAAGTGGTGTGACTTCTCCATGGAGGCATAACCTTGAAATAAACCTCTGCCAGGATACATCAGTCCCCGCTGTAGTTAAGGCATGCATATCCATCCTGTATTTTGCATTAATAATCTCTTTAGGTCCTATTGTTGCAGCTTTAGGTGGAACCATTGCCAGGTCTCCACTCTTTCCAAAACTACCGTGTAAAGAATTCTGAGCAACAGTGAAAGGGCTAAGAGTAACTATTCTTGGGCCAAGGGTTTTCCACTCTTCTAGTGGCACCTTAAACTCAGGCGCGTCCGGTTCTATGAAGGCAAGATGACCTGACCATCCTGGTCCGCTGTAGCAAGCATCAGCATTTCCCAGGTCTTCAATCATCTTACCGTAGTCTTTTATGTTCTTATTTGTAGGACCGATGACTTGTTCTTCGGGCGGTCTTAACTTCTTGTTGATACTATAGTAAAAATAATTCTTAAAAGCTCTGCTGAAACTTTGGGGATAGCTTTCTGGTGCAATGTTCCCATTTTCATCAGAATATTCATCCATGTTAAATGTATAAACATTTTTACAGTCTACCTTAAATTTGTTGATAAGGTGCGCAACTTTTTTATAGCAATGTGCTGGATTTGGAGTTATTAATATCACCTTCCTGTTTTCATCTGACGCCTTTTTTATTCTATAAAACATATCCGACACCCAAAAAATCTCTATTAGATCGTCTTCTACAATCCTTATTCTAAAATCTGGATTTTTATGTTTTGTTAAATCTTCTTTCCTGATATTTCTAACTCTATTTATCACCTCTAGGTTTCTATATGGTACCCATTTGGAAGGAGCAAATTGAAATCCCATTTATATTACCCCCAATAAAATTTTATATTATAAATTTTCATCAAATGCCAATCCTCCACCCACAAAGACCTTTTTAATAGTAAAATCCTTGTCAAATATAGCTATATCTGCATCCATGCCGACCCCTATGATTCCTTTCCGGTGAGTAAGGCTAATCGATTTTAGAGGATTATAAGTGGCCATCTGTATTGCTTCATTTAAAGAAGCAGAAGTATTTTCATAGAATGTTTTTATAGCTTTGTTTATGGGTACTGCACTTCCAGCCAAACCTCCATCCTCCAGCCTTCCCACATCCGATCCTTTTTCAAGGGTTAGGTTCATAACCCCAATCTTATATCTACCAGGCTCTAACCCTGATATACTCATAGAATCAGTGACAATTATTATATTTTGAGCTTTTTTAGCTCTATAGGCTAGCTCCATGATCGAAGGATCCACATGTGTCTTTTCTCCGATTATTTCAATTTTTAGTTCATCTTTAACAAGCATATAACCTTCCAGACCAGGCGACCTGACGCCGGGTTCCTTAAACCCCATCTCACCCATAGCATTAAAAGCATGGGTTGCATGGCTTAAGCCTTTACCGATGGCCTTGTCTATGATTTCGGGGCTGGCATCAGAATGACCGACAGAAGAAATTATTCCATTTTCTGAAAGCAGTTCAATTACTTCCATGCACCCTTCTACCTCTGGAGCAAGGGTCATTATCTTGAGAAGCCCATTTGCCCTTTTTATAATTTCATAACATTCTTTTACATCTGGTTTCCTAAGATATTCTAGGGGCTGAGCACCCTTATATTTTTTGTTTAAGTAGATTCCCTCTATATGGAGCCCTAATATATTCGGCAAGGTTCCAGTTTTATTTTTAAAAATGAAATCTTTTATCAAGTCAAGGGAATTGAATATCTCATCCATGGGTGAAGCGATAAATGTGGGGAGGTAGCCGGTAATACCCTGTTTGGCCTTAAATCTTGAAATGGTCTCAACATCTCCCCCAAGGCAATCTTCCCCTCCTCCGCCATGCGTGTGTATATCAATAAAACCTGGACAAAGATAGTATTTTCCCTCCAGATCAATAATTTTATATTTCTTTTTATCCGCAAGGTCGATGCTAAAGTTTATTGAATGGATCTTACCGTCCTCAATAATCAAATCATAACCCTTCAGAGTTTTAAAAGGTGTTATTATAACGGCATTTTTTAATAAATAGCTGTCCTTTGGCATAACTACCTCATATACGATTTAAATATTTTCATAAATCAGAAGATAGCAATTTGAATATTTCTTTGATCTGAAACAAATTCTTCCAATAACCTTTCAATGTTAAATAAAATAGAACCGTTCCCACAATAAGAAAATATATTTAAATTATACTTACAAAAGTTGATGTGTCAAATTAACTATGATATATTTGATGTGTTTTAATCAGTATATTAAAAAATTAGAAAATGGACATAACCCATATAGCTAAACTGTCAGGTGTATCCAAATCCACAGTTTCCCGGGTACTGAATAACTCAAAAAAGGTGAATATAAATACCAGAAAAAAAGTATTAAAGGTAGTTGAAGATACCGGGTATATTCCAAATAATATCGCCAGAAGCTTAAAATTAAAAAAAACCAAAACTATCGGGGTCATCTTCCCAGACATAGGCAATCCTTTCTATTTTGAAGTACTTAGAGGTATAGAGAAAAAGCTTTATGAAGAGGATTTTAATATAATGCTTTGTACTTCTGATTATGATGATAATAAGGAATTAACAAATATTTCTTTACTCGCTTCCAAAAAGGTCGATGGGATAATAGCAGCCCCCAACTATGAAAACTCAAGGGGAGTAGCTCTATTACAAAAATTAGACATACCTTTTATATTGACTGACCTGCCCCAGGACAATCTTAAAACAAATGGGATATTTGTAGACCATTCCAAATGTTCCTGTACTGCAACAGATTACCTTATCGAGAACGGGCATCGGAGGATAGCAGTAATAAGCGCCAAAAGAAACGCTGATACCACTTCGAAGTTTGTGCAAGGCTATATGAGATCATTATCTGAACATGGAATCCAGGTAGATAACAGTCTGATTGTTGAATGCTACCCAAATATATACAATGGCTACCTAACTATAAAAGAATTGATAAGCAATAAAATTGATTTTAGTGCAGTTATTACAATTTGCGACCTTCTGGCAATTGGCGTGTACAAGGCAGCAAGAAGATTTGGTTTAAAAATTCCTGAAGATATTTCAATCATCGGAAATGATAACATACCACTTTCAAAATTTTTGACCCCACCTCTAACCACCATCCACCAGCCAAAAATTTTGCTAGGCTATAAAAGTGCTGAGCTTCTTTTAAGGTATGTCAAAAATAAAGACAAACCAAAAAAATCCCATAGTACAGTTACGCTTGATATTAAACTAATTAAAAGAGGATCCGTTAGGAGGAAAGATGACAAAGATTAATTTAATGGACTATACCTGGCCTGAGTTAAAAGAAGCGGTTAAAAAAAATCCTTTAGTGATCTTGCCGGTAGCACAGGTTGAAGAACACGGGCCTCATCTCCCTGTAGGATGTGATACTTTTATTGGAGCAAGTATTGCAAAACAAGTCTCCTGCGAATTAAGCAAAACTATAACCACCCTGCTGATGCCTTCCGTATGGGCAGGATATTCCCCTAAAAAGATGATGGAATGGGGTACCATGAGAGTGAGGACCCGGGTATTTATAGACTATATCCATGACATCCTTGCTTCCCTTTGTGAAATGGAGTTTAAAAAAATTGTTATCATTGACTCTCATGGCCAGCACAGAGGGATGCTTGACGTTGCTGTTAAAGAAATAGCTGATGAATATAATGTCTATTGTGCATTAACAAATCCCCTATCACTATGTTCTGAAAAATACGCTGAGATCAGAAAAAGCAAATCAGGCGGTTCGACCCACGCTGGAGAGTTTGAAACTTCTCTCCTTATAGCTCTGGGCCATAAAATAGATATGAAGAAAGCCACAGATATAGATACACTCAAGTTTAAGACCAAATATTTTGAAGCTGATGCCTTTGGCGCCAAGAAGTATTACATATCTACCTGGGGCTTCCACGATAGCAAAGAAGGAATCCTGGGTGACCCATGCAAGGCAAGTGGGGCAACCGGTAAACTAATATTAGAGGAAATAGTAAAAAATTATGTTGAGCTTTGCAAAGAATATCATAAAATTGTCACCTTTTGACCAAGGAGAGAAAAATGGTATGCCTAGTACAAACAATTTCTTTAAACAGGTTAAACAAATATTATGACGGCCAGTGGCAAGGTATGAAGGTAGCTTCAAATGGAGCCTGTTATTTTGGATCTTCCACCCATTCACCTGCGCATGGCAGCACCTTTTTGAAATATGATCCCAGTATGACTAAATTAGAAGTCTTAGCCAGAGATATGACAGATATCTGCGGAGAAGATATAACTAAAACCCCTCCTCAAGGCAAGATACATAGCCCTGTTGTGGAATGCGATGGATGGCTCTATTTTACAACCCATCTTTCTAACTACTGGGAGGAAGCAATAAATGATTACACTGGAGCCCACGTTATCGGCTATGAACTAGCTACCGGGAAATTCAGAGATTTTGGGGTCATCCGTAAAGGTTTTACAATCTATTCAGCAATTGGCACAGACAGTAAAAATAAAAAAATATATGTTTTAACTGTACCTTTTTCTGCAAAAGATATTGAAACTGACAGCAGCCACCTTTATCAGATAGACATAAAAACAGGAGATAAAACAGACCTGGGGAAAATTCCTTCGGAGGGAAGGGGAGCCAGTTTCTGGTTTTTTATCGATAATAAAGGGAAATGCTGGTTTACGATATGGAAAAAATTTAATCCCGATCTTTATTCCATCGATAAAGATTTGTATTGTTTCAATCCTGAAACCAAGAAGATACAAGCTTATAATAATGTTTTACCCGAAGGCCGTCTGGCACCTAACGGAAAGCCAGCGAGTGAAAGCTTAAAACCCGAAAGAAGTTGGACATGGGCCCAAGGGTTAAACAAAGGGCAACAATGTTTGTTTACTATGGGCTGGCTAGCCGGTGGGGATGAAAGGTTATGGTTATTTGACCCATCCAAAAATATTGAAAATGGAAAAGCTTTTAGATCCTTGGGCTATATAGGATCTACTTTTTTATCGGTAGCTTATGGAGGCGGTCGCGTATTTTACGTCCAATATAGAAATCTTGTGGATGCAAGAAAGTATTGCTCTGAATTTGTTAGGGAATGGGATAAAAAAGATATAGATTTTCCAGATGACCTTCATCTAAGAAGCATCTCTATAAAACCTGGTTCTGAAGGTGAGATAATAGACCATGGTAAGATTGTAGACCAGGACGGGAGGCATGTATCCATGATAGAATCGCTTGCCGCTGACCATGAGGGAAATGTGTTTATGAATGGGAGCTGGGATTCCTTATCCAAGGAAGAGTCTTCTTACCAATATGTGTGGCAGGGTTTAAAAGATTTTCACCCCAGCATTTATGATACTTTTAAGGATAGCGAAGTTGGTACCTACAAAATAATGCACCGGGGACAATTTTTTTCTTATACCAATGTCTCAGCTGACATAAAAAGATAAATATATATAAAAATATAATAGGAGAAGAAATTGAAAATCTTTGATGAAGAGATTAATAAAAAAGAGGTCCTCCAGAAAATTGGTGATATCTCTCAATTATGTGAAATTAAGTATTATGAATCAATAGATGGAATGAGCCGGGGAGTAAGAGGTATTGATATCAGAAACGCAGAAGGAATTAATATTACCATACTCCCTGACAGGGGGATGGATATTTCACATCTCTCCTATAAATCTATACCATTTAATTGGAAATCTCCAACAAAAGAAACTTCTCCAATTTATTTCGAAGGCAGAGGAACTGAATGGCTGAGAACATTTTATGGCGGTTTCCTTACAACCTGCGGATTGACAACAACAGGAGCTCCCAGTGTAGATAAAGGTGAAGACCTTCCTCTTCATGGAAGGATAGCAAACATTGCGGCGGAAAACGTATCAGTAGATGGGAAATGGCAAGCAGGAAATTATGCAGTCCTTGCGAAAGGAAAAGTCAGGGAAGCTAAAGTCTTTGGAGATAAGCTGCTTTTAGAAAGAAAGATATATGCCTGGATGGATGAACCTAGAATAGTACTTGAAGACAGCGTAGAAAATATAGGGCACCAGACCTCTCCTTTTATGATCCTTTACCATATTAATATTGGTTATCCTATATTGAATAAGAATTCTGAACTATTAGAGGGTACAGCAAAAATAATCCCCCATGATAAAGAGGCAGAAAAAGGATTGGAAGACTTTAACAAATTTTCTAACCCCATAAAGGGTTTTAAGGAACAATGCTACTTCCATGATATCGAAGCTGATAGGACGGGGTATTCTAATTTGGCTTTTGTAAATAAAAAATTTTTAGATGGTCAGGGAATAGGTATTTGGCTCAGGTTTAAAAAAGATTCCCTCCCATACCTGACCCAATGGAAACAGATGGGCATGGGTGAATACGTTTGCGGTATTGAACCCTGCAATAATCTAGGTAAAGGAAGAAAAAAAGAAAGAGAAGAAGGTAGACTGAGAATTTTAGAGCCGGGGGAAAAGATAAACCTTAGGCTTGAATTTAAAATATTGAGGTCAAATAAAGAGATATCAGTCTTTGAAAATCATATAGAAAATAATAAATAAAAAATAGATAAATAAGTAGATCTTCGATTTATCCCCATAGGGAACTTGGTAGTTGGTATTTAGATATAAAAATTACATTGGGTTTTTTAATCTACGTTAATTAAAGCTTATTAAAAAGCTAACTCAAGGACCAGCGGGCAATGATCAGATCCATTGACCATGGGAAGCATATAAGATTTTTTAATACATGGCCTGAGATTATGGCTGCAGAAAAAATAGTCTATCCTCCACCCGACATTCCTCTGTCGTGACCTTGTCTTATAATCCCACCAGGTATAGTGGCCGCCTCCATTCTCAAATATACGAAATGTGTCCAGAAACCCGCAATCCAGAAGCTTTCCGATCCATTCCCTCTCCTCGGGCAGAAATCCGGTATGGTCCTTGTTCTGTTTGGGCCTTGCCAGGTCTATGGGCTTGTGGGCTGTATTTATATCCCCGGCTAAAACAATCTTTTTTCCCTGTCCGGCAAGAGCGTTGATATAATCCAGAAAAGCCTTATA
>PWSB01000167.1 GCA_003563375.1 Actinomycetota bacterium
GGTATCTTCGAAGGCCGGAGGCTGGAGCACGAGCAGGCCATCAGGCACAAAAGAGAAGAGATAAAAAAATACAAGAGGGTCATAGACCAGCTTGGGCCAAGGCTTGCCGCCATAGATAATTTTTTAGGTGAAAAAGATATAGACCTCTCAGAAATAGATTTCTTTGTGGGAAGGGGCGGAATACTGCGTCCCCTTGACAGCGGCCTCTATGAAGTAAACGGCCGGATGCTCCGGGACCTAAAAGAGGCAAGGTATGGGGAGCATGCCTCAAATCTTGGTCCTGTGATAGCACAGATATTTGCCTCCCGTTTTGGGAAGAAGGCATATATCATGGACCCTGTCTGCGTGGACGAGCTTGCTGACATTGCCCGGTTAAGCGGCCACCCGCTATTGGAGCGGGTAAGCTGGTTCCATGCCTTAAACCAAAAGAAGGCAGCCCGCAAAGCGGCAGGGGAGCTTGGTAAAAAATATGAGGAAGCCAATATTGTGGTGGCCCATATGGGCGGGGGGATAAGCGTGGGCATCCATCACAGGGGCAGGGTGGAGGATGTAAATAATGCTGCTTTGGGCGAGGGACCCTTTACCCCCGAGAGGACAGGGGGGCTGGCGGCAGGCAGCTTTCTAAGATATGTGTTTGAGAAAAACCTTGATTTTGAAAAGAGTTTTAAGATGATCCTGGGTGAAGGCGGGCTTGTAGCCTACTTCGGCACTACTGATTTTGGCAGGCTCATGGAACGCTACAGGGAGGGGGAGGGAAAGGTCAGGCTTGTAATAGATGCCATGGCCTACCAGATAGCTTCAGAAATAGCTGCGAAAAGCGTCTTGGTAAATGGCCGCGTGGATGCCCTGGTGCTTACCGGGGGCCTTGCCCATGATGATGACTTCAAGGACCTTATCAGGGAAAGGGTAGGGTTTATCTTTCCTAAGATTTTTGTTTATCCCGGAGAAAATGAGCTTGAAGCCATGGCAGAAGGGGCCATGCTGGCTCTGGTAGACAAAAAGATAAAAATATCCTCTTATTGATCCGTTTATTGACAAACCACATAAAGCAACATAAACTAATAACAATTAACAATTTCAAACATAAATTATGCTTTCAGCAGAGCGTAAGCTGAAAATAGCAAGGATCATTAACAAAAACGGGCGGATAAAGACCTCTGAACTGTCCACCAT
This sequence comes from Actinomycetota bacterium, assembly GCA_003563375.1. Taxonomy (GTDB): domain Bacteria; phylum Actinomycetota; class Humimicrobiia; order Humimicrobiales; family Humimicrobiaceae; genus Halolacustris; species Halolacustris secundus. Next base: position 1,174 of record PWSB01000167.1, read on the forward strand.
GTTCAATGTGTCTGAGATGACCGTTTTGCGCGACCTCGCCTCACTTGAGAAAGAAGGAGTCCTAAAAAGGGTATACGGCGGGGCTCTTGCCTTCAATGACGGTTCCCGTGAGATATCTAGCAATATAAGGAGCAAGATCCATGCAAGGGAAAAGGATTATATAGCACTAAAGGCTGCAGCCGTGGTAAGGGAAGCGGAAAGCGTGTTCATCGACGGCTCGACCACGTCCTTGGCCCTGGCAAGAAAACTGTCTTTAAAAAGCAATATAACCGTGGTAAGCAATGGGCTCGAGGCATTGGACGAGCTCAAGGACAATGAGGCCATCAGGGTATTTTGTACGGGCGGAGAGCTTAACCTGCTTACCAATGGGTTTTTCGGGCTGGCTGCAGAGAATTTCCTAAAAGAGATAAATGTGGATAAATGTTTCATCTCTGCCGCGGGGATATCACCCCAGGCCGGCATCACCGAACAGAACCAGCAGAATATAATTTTAAAAAGGATAATAATGGAGCGGGCAGGCAGGACTTTCCTTCTTATAGACAGCAGCAAGTTCGGGAAAATAACCTTAAATAAGGTTTGCCAGTGGAGGGACATTAATACTATAATTACAGACAAGAAACCGCAAAGGGATTTTCTTTATCTCTTTGATGAAAAAGACATAGAGGTTGTCTACTAGATGAGGCTGGGCAGGGCAATAGGGAATGTAGTATCTACCATCAAGCATGAGAGGCTTGCTGGGATAAAGCTCATGGTCATAAAACCTGTGGGCCCCCAGGGAGACCTTGAGGGCAGAAAGATAATAGTAGCCGATTACCTTAACACAGCTTCCGGCAGCCTGGTATACTGGATTGAAAACGGGACCACCATATGCAAGGTAATGGGGAGGATGAGCATACCCTTGAGGGGATGCATAGTGGGACAGGTGGACAAGATAGATTTAGAAAAAGGCAGAAGAGTAATAGATGGGTGAGGGTCTATGAGGCTGGTAAAAGTTTTAGGCAGCATAACCTCTACTATAAAGGATCCTACCTTAAAGGGTTTTAAGATACTTTTGGTGCAGTGCATAGAGACTGACCTTAAAGGCAGGCAAGAATATTTTGTGGCTGTGGACACAGTAGGGATGGGTGAAGGGGAGATAGGTTTGATCGTCACTGGAAGCACGGCCAAAAGGACAGAGGTGACTAAAAAAAAGAATGTGGATGCTGCGATAGTTGCAAAAGTAGACAGGATAGATTTGGAGTAAAATGGCAAATGAGATTGAGATGATCAGGGACGGCGGAGTCGTGGGAGCAGGCGGCGCTGGTTTTCCCGCCCACGTAAAACTGGACGCACAAATAGAGCATCTTATTGTAAACGCTGCTGAATGTGAACCCTTGATAGATGTGGACAAGATCCTTTTGGAAAGGGAATTTAAGCTTGTATATGAAGGGCTCAAGGTCTCTGCAAGGCTAACCGGGGCCAAAAAGGTCACCATTGCGCTAAAGGATAAATACAAGAGGGCTATAGAAATACTGGAGGGTTTTAAAAAGGGCGGACTTGATTTTGATATTTTTAAGCTGGGAAACTTTTACCCTGCCGGCGATGAGCAGACCCTGGTATATGAGATAACTAGGAAAGTGGTGCCCGAGAGCGGGATACCTTTGATGGTAGGCTGTGTGGTCATAAATGTGGAGACCCTTTTAAATGTTGCCAGGGCTACGCAGGGCAAAAAAGTGACCCAAAAATATGTGACCATTTCAGGGGAGGTGGCTTCCCCGGTTACTGTCAGGGTGCCTGTGGGGACCCCTGTACAGGTATTGCTGGATTTTGCGGGAGGGGTTACCGCTGACCAGTATGCCGTATTTGACGGGGGCCCTATGATGGGCAAGGTAATAGACCATAACGGCTATGCTGTAAAAAAGACCACAAAAAACATAATGGTGCTCCCTGAGGATAACATTGTCACCGTGCAGAGAAAAAGGGCAATAAAGGGCCAGATCAAAAGGTCGCAGGCAATCTGTCTTAGCTGCAGGATGTGCACGGATCTCTGCCCCAGATACCTTTTGGGCCATGACCTCTTCCCTGATGAGATGATGAAGAGGCTCTACAAGGGTGATATGGACCAGGAGGACATGAAAAAGTTTGATTATGCCTACCTTTGCTGTGACTGCGGCCTTTGCGAGCTATACAACTGCGTGGTAGACCTATCCGCAAGGGCAATTTTTAATTACCTAAAAGAAGAGCTTCCCAAAAGAGGGATTGAAAACCCTTACAAGCGCCAGGAGATAACCGCAAACGAGTTCAGGGAATACAGGAAGGTACCTGTGGACAGGCTCAAGCAAAGGCTTGAGGTGCATAAATATATGGATACAAAGTTTGCTGAATTTGACGGCAGGGTGGACCGGATAAAGCTTTATCTTGTCCAGCATGTGGGAGCGCCTTCCGTACCTGTGGTAAAGGAAGGGGACATGGTGTCCGAGGGGGACCTGGTTGCTGATATCGCCCCGGGAGGGCTGGGGGCCAGGATACACAGCTCCATTGACGGGAAGGTATTGGCTGTAGAAGAGGATAACCTGCAGATAGGAAAGGCTTGATGGACAAAGAGATAGGGAACATAGCTGTATTGGAATTTAAGGCCATCCCTGCCGGCATACAGGTAACCGATGAGGTCATAAAGGCGGCACAGGTTGGGATCGTGCTTTCTTCGACCCTTTGCCCGGGCAAATACCTAACCGTGCTGCAGGGAGAATTGGATGCACTGGATACGTCCTGCAGGCTTGCGGAAAGCATAGGGGGTAGGCATCTTTTCAGCTCTATGGTGATAGGAGGCATAGATGCCAAGGTCATAGATGCCATAGGGGCCAAGGTAAGCGGGGAGCCGATGGGGGCCCTGGGGATAGTTGAATCTTTGCAGATAGCCCACCTTATAAACTCCGCGGATATCGCAGTGGACACAGCAGAGGTCGATTTTATGGATTTCAGGCTGGCCAGAGGCTGTGGTGTAAACAGCTTCTTTATAATCACAGGCCAGCTTTCAGCTGTTGAGGAAGCAGTAAGCCAGGCTTCAGATTTTTTAGCCCAGAAGGGTGCAATGATTGCGGATAAGATCATTGCCAATCCTGACCGCCAGGTAATGAGGTGGCTTACTTCATCGCTTTGCAGATGTTAACAAGAGCAAAAGGATAGATGAATGGCAAAAAGTGAAAGTGAATATAGGAAAGATATCATAGAGGTGTGCAAGAGGGTCTATGCCCAGGGATGGGTAGCTGCAAATGACGGCAATGTTTCTGTAAAGCTTGCCGATGACCTGTATCTTTGCACCCCTACCGGGATGAGCAAGGGGTACCTGACCCCAGACCAGTTGGTGAAAGTAGATGCTTCAGGCAACAGGGTAGAAGGCCAGCTCAGGCCTTCCTCGGAGATCAAGATGCACCTTGATGTGTTCAGGAACAGGCCGGATGTTAACTCCGTGTTGCATGCCCACCCCCATACCGCTACAGGGTTTGCCTGTGCCGGCATGGCTTTGGACGAGTGTGTCATACCGGAGATAGTCATATCCCTGGGCTCGATACCCCTGGCAGAATACGGCACGCCTTCCACCGAAGAGATACCCAACAACATAAGGAAGTACCTTCCTAACCACAATGTGTTTTTTCTTGAGAACCACGGGGCCCTTTCCATCGGCTCAGATGTATACCAGGCCTATTACCGCATGGAGAGCATGGAGCTTTTTGCAAAGATCTATCTTGTGGCCAAGCAATTGGGGCAGCTGAACCTTATCGGGGAAGAGAATGTCCAAAAGATGCTAAAACTCAGGCAGGAATGGGGAATGGACGAGCATTATGCCGGGTGCAGGATAGATTCAAAGGTCATAGACCAGCCTGAAGGGAAAGATCCAGATGAGGGAGGCAATATCAGTATGAGCAATGAAGAGCTGGTATCACTGGTCACCAGGATAGTCACCAACATATTGAATAAAAAGGGATAAAGTCTGTTAAAATAACATTTTTTGTTTATAATTAAGATTTCGTAAAGCAAAGAGTAAAAGGAGAAAAAAAATGGCAGGAGAAGCAATCGGCTTAATCGAGACAAGAGGATTGGTAGGTTCGGTAGAAGCAGCAGATGCGATGGTAAAGGCTGCAAACGTGACCCTTATGGGACAGGAAAGGATAGGCGGCGGGCTGGTAACAGTAATAGTAAAAGGAGATGTAGGGGCCGTAAAAGCAGCGGTCGATGCTGGTGCTGCAGCTGCAAAAAGGGTTGGAGAACTGCTCTCGGTGCACGTAATACCAAGACCGCATCAGGACCTGGATCTTATTTTGCCCAACGAATAAGCTAAATAATAATAAACAGAAGAGAGGTATTTTAAAGTGGATACCGAAAAACTTATCAGGGATGTAGTGGTCAACGTAATAAACAGGCTACAGACCGAAGAAGTACCTCAAGGGTCTGTTTCCAGCGGGTCAAAAGGAAAGAAGATCGTCTGCGGGATCTCGGTAAGGCACGTGCATCTTTGCAGGGGAGACCTGGACATACTCTTTGGCAAGGGCTATGAGCTGACCAAGCTCAGGGACCTTTATAACCCCGGCTTTGCCGCCAAGGAGACGGTTACCGTGGTGGGGCCAAAACTCAATGCCATACAGAATGTAAGGATTTTGGGCCCCTTAAGGGACAGCTCGCAGGTGGAGCTGGCAAAGACTGACTGTATCATACTGGGAATCGATGCCCCGGTAAGGCCAAGCGGTAAA
>PWSB01000051.1 GCA_003563375.1 Actinomycetota bacterium
CGGCCGAAGATGCCTCTTTTAAGATAAAATCAAGGAGGATTGCCCGGGACATAAATGTTTCCGTTAAAAGCGGAGCCAAGGTTAAAAGAGTCGTATATGAAAAGCAGGTAATATTCTGGGCCAGAAAATATGCCGATAAGGCAAGGGCTGAAAGAGGTGAACTGGCAGGCAAGGCAATGGAGCTTGTAGCCGATCCGTCGAAATATGTGAGGGCCACAAGTTATGGGGCGGCCAGGTATGTAGCCGATATCCGGTTTGATAAGGATACAGGCGAGATAGCAAAAGGTGCAAAAAAGCCCAGATTTGATCTGGAAAAGCTTAAAGAGGATGAAAAATATGACGGCTATTATGCAATAGTCACAAGCGAGCTTGATATGGCTGACGGGGACATCATTGATACCTACCGGGGACTGTGGGAGATTGAGGAGACATTTAAGGTCACCAAGGGTACCATCGAGGCAAGGCCGGTATATGTGTCAAGAGAGGATAGTGTAGGGGCGCACTTTCTTACCTGCTTTATCTGCCTTGTTATCATAAGGCTCATAGGTAAAAAGACAGGCAAAAAATATTCTCCGGAAAAGATAATAGAATGCCTTAATCGTATATCCTGCTCCAGTGAACAGGATAACCTCTATCTTTTTGATTATAGGAGCAGGGTGTCAGATGCTGTAGGTGATGCCCTGGGCATTGATTTTACAAGAAAAAGGCTTCGGCAGGCAGAGATAAAAAACATTTTGGCTCAAAGCAAAAAATGAGCCTGAATACCACATATTTGTGACAATTTGAAAAGGCTTGAAACCCTGTGTTGGCAAGGGTTTGGGCCTTTTTTTGACCCTTTTTGATGTCAAAGTCAGAAAAATATAATAATATATCCACAAAAAAGAAGCTTTTATGGAGAAATGGTGGGGCTTAACCCAGTAAGATTTTCGGTATAGATTTTATAAAATCAGTCTGTTATAATATCACACGCTTTTTAGAGTTATCATAACAAGATGAAATTAAGAAAAGAACTAAGGCTAGTAGACGTTTTTTGTATTGCTACCGGGGCGATGATAAGTTCCGGTATTTTTGTCCTGCCAGGCCTGGCTCATGCCAGAGCTGGCCCTGCTGTGATTGTCTCTTATTTTTTAGCCGGCCTGCTTGCCCTGATAGGGGTGTTAAATATCGCAGAGATGGCTACAGCTATGCCCAAGGCAGGAGGAGACTATTTCTTTGTAACCAGAGGGCTTGGACCTTCAATCGGTACGGTGGCCGGGATGTTAAGCTGGTTCTCTCTGTCGCTTAAAAGCGCTTTTGCACTGGTAGGGATGGCAGCCTTTGTCAGGCTTATCATTGAATTAAACGTCCATTTAGTGGCTATTTTTTTGACCCTTGTCTTTGTTCTAATAAATTATTTTGGGGTAAAACAGGCAAGCAGGACACAGGTTATACTGGTTTTGAGCCTGTTGGCTATACTCTTTGTATATATTGTCTGGAGCACTCCCCAGATTAATGTGGGCCGTTTTGAAGAATTTGTTCCATACGGGGTCCTTTCTATCTTTTCCACCACCGGATTTGTTTCCGTCTCTTATGGTGGACTTCTTAATATTTCAAGTATTGCCGAGGAAGTCAAGGATCCGCAAAGGACCCTTCCTCTGGGCCTGGTCCTGTCTCTGGTGGTCACCATGGTTCTTTATGTAGTGACTGTATTTGTAACTATTGGCCTGGTAGAGCCTGCACAACTGGATCATTCCCTAACCCCTATATCTGATGGTGCTGCAGTCTCAATGGGGCTTATCGGGTTAATTTTTTTGAGCATCGCAGCTATCCTGGCCTTTGTATCTACTGCAAATGCCGGTATCATGTCTGCATCCAGGTACCCTTTTGCCTTAAGCAGGGATAAGTTGTATCCTGATTTTTTTAAAAAAGTGCATCCAAAATACAAGACACCTTTTGTAGCCATTCTTATAACAGGCCTGTTTATAATACTTTTTCTTTTCCTGGAACTAGATTTTTTAGTACAGGTGGCATCAACTATAGTAATACTGGCTTATATCCTCTCTATATTTTCAGTAATAGTTTTAAGGACCAGCAAGCTTCAAAATTACCGCCCAGGCTTTAGGGCTCCTTTTTTCCCCTGGATTCAGATAATAGGGATTATTGGCTTTATCTATGTAATAGTTGAGATGGGCCTACATACTCTACTCCTGAGCGCGGCCCTTATAATCGTAGGGGTGCTTATATACGTATTTTACGGCAGGAGAAGGGTCAGGGGAAAGGAACATGCCCTGCTGTACCTGCTGGATGGTGTTACTCCCAAAAGGCTTTCTTACACTAAAGGAAAGCTGGAACAGGAACTAAAGGAAATAATCTATGAGCGGGACAATATAAAAAAGGATGAATTTCACCTTGCGATTGAAGACAGTACAGTCATAGAGATAGAAAAACCCACAGAAATACATGAATTGTTCAAAATAATTGCTGATATGTTGGCCAAAAAACTGAATTTAAGGTCAGATTATATCTATAACAAGCTTGAGCGGAGGGAAAAAGAAAGCGGTACCCATATAACCGAGGATATAATAATGCCCCATATCATAGTGGTAAAGAAGGATTATTTTGATATCTTTATGGTCAGAAGCAGGGAAGGTATATATTATGAAGACAGCAGCCTGAAGATAAAAGCTGCCTTCTTTTTGATAGCCTCAAGTGATAAGAGAAACCTCTTGCTTAAGGCTCATACATACCTGTCACAGATAATACTGGAGCCTGATTTTGAACAAAGGTGGCTTGAAGCTAAGGATAAACATTGCCTGAAAGACATCATCCTGTTGGGCAAAAGGAAAAGGCGCTAGCTTAAGCCGAAAACAAAATTAGCGACGGAGAAATAGATCAGCAGGCCTGCAGCGTCTATAATGGTTGTAAGCAATGGGCTGCTTACCACGGCAGGGTCAAGTTTGAGTTTAGTCAGCAGAATGGGCAAAACTGCGCCGGTCAGGTTAGCTAGAAGGACTACAGATATAGTGGTGACTCCTAAAGTAAGGGCCAGGGGATAGGCATCATCGAACAAAAAGCTTCCAAAGAAAAGAACCACCCCCAGGGTCGCTCCAAGTAGGAGCCCGGTCAGGAGTTCTTTTTTTGCTACCCTGAACCATTTTCTCAGGGTAAGGTCCCCTGTGGATATGGCCCTGATTATCAAGGTTGCTGACTGGGTGGCTGTATTCCCCCCGCTGTCTATGAGAATTGGTATAAAAAACGCGAGGGCTATAACTGTTTCAAGGGTAGCCTCATAAGTAGAGATGATCGTTGATGAAAGAAAGCCTGCGACCAAAAGTATGGATAACCAGGTTATTCTTTTCACATAAAGGGTCCAGGCAGAAGCTGTAGTATACTGGATGCCCACAGGAGCTATGGCTGCTGTTTTATGGAAGTCTTCGGTGGTCTCTTCTTCAAGTACATCAAGTACGTCATCGATGGTCACTATACCCAAAAGTATGTTATCAGCATCTATAACTGGCAAAGCTACAATATCGAACTCGCTCATCTTTTTTACCGCCTGTTCCTGGTCCTCGAATACTGATATGCCTACAAAACTATAATCCATTATTGTTTCCACTTTTTGCTGGGGGTCTGCCAGTATAAATTTTCTTATGGCCAGGCTGTCCAGAAGCTTCCAGTTGTCTCCTATTACATAGACTATATCAATAGTCTCAGCATCCTTGCCTCTTTCCCTTATGTGGTCAAGTGCTCTGCCTATTTTCCAGTAAGACCTTACAGCCACATAATCAGGGGTCATCAGCCTGCCTACACTATCCTCGGGATATCCGAGAAGGGCAAGCGTCTCTCTCCTGTCTTCCAATGGAAGGATATTTAAAAGCTTCTGGGTCAGTTTACCAGGCAGGTCCCCGAATACCTCTGTCCTGTCATCAGGAGGCAGTTCGGTTATTACTTGTTTGATCTGGTTATTGTTCATAGACCTCAGGATTGATTCCTGGCGGTCAGGCCCTAATTTTGAAAAGACATCGGCAGATTTATTTCTACTAAGAAGCCTCAAGATGAGTATCTGGGTCTGAAGGTCAAAGCCTTCCATAACCTCTATTATCTTCACAGGGGATAGCTCTGATAATAAGGATTTTACATGTCTCCATTCCTTATTTTCAATGAGGACTCTTATTTCTTCAATATCTGTTTCTTTTTCTATTATATCCTGCATTTTTTACCTCCGCTGCTTTGGTACAACTATCACCGGCAGTTGTCAGACCTGTAAAAAGTACTGTATTAAAGTTTAAATGTTTTTGAAATTGATTTCCAGTAATTCTATCCCTTAAATCTCCAATAGAAAAACTAATCACGATGACCTTATAAAGTATTGAGACGAGAATGTTTTAGCTGCAGCAAGGATAGATTAGAACATCTAATAATTTATGGCAGTAAATATTTTTTGTTCTCAAAGCCAGAAGCTTTTATTCGCCTAGTTTTTTGGATGCAAAATCCTTTATGGTATCCGCTATATTTGGAGGTATAAGATCTTTCGCTTTTAGAAGGGTGGCAATATTTTTAAGCCCTATTTTTTTCACCATATAACCCGCGAAAGCTCCGAGAGCTGCTCCCCCCAAGACAAACATTAATAAGTTCTTATCAAAATCATTTTTTTCTTCGTTCATATTGGCCCCCAAAAAATCATTTCTATTCAAAGGAAAATGTCATTTTATCCTCTATGTCTGAATATTAAATTATAATATATATATAGTCAACAAACTATTATTATCCTGTCATTTAAGTTTTTAGTAGTAACATCATCCCAAAGACAGCCTTAATTTAGCTTCATTGCTGCTGCCTGTAATAATTAGTAAAATAAAATCAAGGGTAAGCAAAAAAATATAAAAGGCATGGAATATATGAAGCCACAGTACCAAAGATCCCAAAATATGGCCAAAAGGAGCTGGATAAGAAGGACCCTTATAATACTCGTCTTCCTGATATTTGGAGTAGCCGCCACGTTGTTTGGCTGCAACCGGATTGTCCCGGTTTTCTTTAGGCCTATGGAGACCAGGGAGGCAGCTGGGCTGGCCGCAGAAGATACAGAAATAGAGGTCTTTTCAAGCAGTCTTGAGATACCATGGGAGATCGTTTTTTTGCCAGATGGAAGAGTCCTTGTAACCGAACGGCCAGGAAGGCTTAACGTTATAGGGTGCGGAGGCGGTGTATATGAAATAGAAGATGTTGTCCACCGTGGAGAGGGCGGCCTGCTGGGGATGGCAATACATCCGGATTTTGAGCAGAACAACTGGCTTTATCTTTATTTTACTACCCAAGATGAGACGGGGACCATTAACCGGGTGCAAAGATATGTCCTTGATAAACAGGGGCTCTCTGAGATGACCATTATAATAGACGGGATACCCGGGGCAAATATACATAATGGAGGAAGGATGAGCTTCGGGCCCGACGGCTTGCTTTATATAACCACAGGGGATGCTGGCCGCCCTGAGCTTGCCCAGGACCAGGATTCCCTAGCGGGCAAAATCCTGAGGCTTACAGATGAGGGCGAGGTTCCCCAGGATAATCCTTTTGATTCCCCTGTCTACACATATGGACACAGAAACCCCCAGGGAATTGCCTGGGATGAGCAAGACAGGCTTTGGTCTACCGAACATGGAGCCACAGCCCGGGACGAATTAAACCTCATAGAAGCTGGAAACAACTATGGCTGGCCGGTGATCGAGGGCATGCAGGAGGAAGAAAATATGGAGACCCCTATGGCTTATTCAGGTACAGATTATACCTGGGCACCCTCAGGAGCAGAATTTTTTGACGGCAGCATATTTTTTGCTGGGCTTAGAGGGTCCTCCATATATCAGGCGGTTATTCCTGAGGACCTGGCCGATGATATAGTGGTCAAGTCGCACTTTAA
>PWSB01000097.1 GCA_003563375.1 Actinomycetota bacterium
TTTTAAAAGAGGAAGGCATAGTGATAAAAGGGGTATTAAAATTCATAGGAGGCGGTTCTGTCAGCAGCCTCTGGACCCAGATAGTCGCTGATATGCTGGGAAAAGATGCGGTTATACCTTACTACCGGGATGCATCCTTAGGTTCAGCTATGCTGGCAGGTATAGGGGCTGGCGCCTTCTCCTCGCATGAAGAAGCCCAGAAAAAGGTATTCAAGATCCTAAGGGAGATAAAATATAATAAAATCAACAACAATATCTATAAACAGTTTTTTTCTGTTTATAAGTCGTCACAGGAAAAATGCCAGGATATCTATCATCTTAAAGGTTACAAGGACCTGGTGGGAAAGGGAGAGAAAAAATGAACCTGAATAGAAAATCATTTATGTTTGACATGGTCCTTTTTGAACTGCAGGATATAGTGGGCCGTGGTAATGTATCGGTAAAGGAAGCGGATAAGCTGGCCTACTCAGTGGATTATTATTGGATATCTGAGTTATGGCACGACCGGTCCGGCCCTCTTACCACTGCTGACTTCATAGTCCAGCCGCAAAGCAGCCAGCAGATATCAAAGATAATGGTGCTTGCAAACGAATATAAGCTTCCAGTCACTGTATGGGGAGGCGGTGGAGGCTCACAGGGCGGGGCCCTGGCTGTCTTCGGGGGCATAATCATGGATGTTAAAAAGATGAACAGGGTAATCGAAATAGACAAGGTATCCATGACTGTGGAAGCGGAGACAGGCATCCTTATGCAGAACCTGGAATGGGAGCTTGAAAAACACGGTCTATCGACCATGCACATACCTGCTTCAATATTCTGTTCCACCCTTGGAGGATTTTTAGCACACAGGGGAACAGGTGTCCTTTCCACAAAATACGGCAAGATGGAAGACATGGTCGTCTCCATGGAGGTCGTCCTTCCGACAGGGGAGATAATAGAGAGCCTTCCTGTAAACAAAACTGCAAGCGGTCCTGACTTAAACTGGATCTTCATAGGTTCTGAAGGGACGCTGGGGGTCATCACCAAGGTCAAAGTAACCGTAAAAAAGATGCCCCAGGTAAGAAAGTTCCAGGCTTTTTTGTATAAGGACCTGGCAAGAGGGCTTGAAGCCGGAAAAAACCTTATGCATGAAGGCATAAAGCCAAGCGTCATAAGGCTTTATGATGCTGAAGAGACCAAAAGCTTAGTAAAAAGGGTCATGGGAGTAGACCGCGAGGGCGCATATCTGGTCTATGGTGTCGAGGGCTACGAGGATGTGGTAGAGCTGGAGGCAAAACATGCATACAAAATTGCCAGCAAAGGAGGGGAAGACCTGGGCACAGAGACAGGAAAGCTATGGTGGGACACGCGTTATAAATTTTTCTACCCCCCATACTATTTCTCAATGCCCCAGGCATTCGGCACCTGTGATACTGTAGCTACCTATGCCAATATAGAGTCAGTATACTGGAATATGAAAAATTCTGTAGCGGAAAAGTTTCCCCAGGCAAGGTTTATCGGCCATTTTTCCCATTGGTTTGACTGGGGGGCCATGCTTTATGCACGGTTCATAATAGATAACCCGCCTTCTGACAAACACCAGGCGGTAAGCCTCTATAATGATGTCTGGAATACAGTAATAAGGGCTGCCTTAAAAGAAGGAGGAGTCTTAAACGAACATCATGGCATAGGGCTTAAGCTGGGAAGGCTTATGAAGGAGCAGTACGGGCCTTCTTTTAAGATCATAAAAGATTTAAAAAAGATGCTGGATCCTAACCATATAATGAATCCGGGAAAGATGGGACTGGGGGTAAGATAAAATGGAAATAGAAAAAACAAGACAAATAATAAAATCCTGCCGCTACTGCCTCATGTGCAAGCATGTCTGCCCTTCGGGAAGCTACAGCTATTTTGAGTCTGACTATCCAAGGGGAAGGGCCCTTATAATGGATAGGGTACTGGAAGGGAAAAATGATTATACAAAGGACATGATAGACGCTCTATATAATTGCTTTTTATGTGATTCATGCCATGCAAGCTGTGAAGGAGACTGGGAGCTTCCCCAAGCTGTAAGGCAGGCAAGGTATGACATAGTAGCCAGGGACCTAGAGCCCCAAAGGGCCAAAGAGATAAAGGAATCGCTTCAAAATACCGGCCATCCTTTTGTAGGAGAGACGCTGGATCCTGTTAGGATCAGCAGCCAGAAAGAGTGTGACCTGCTTTATGTAATGGGCCCCTATATAAGGTTTAAGCAGCATGATATAGCAAAAGCGGCCAAGAGCATCATCGAAGCATCAGGAGACTGTTTTTCGATACTGGAAGATGAACCTGATTGCGGAGCGGTGCTGGACATGCTTGGTTACAGAAAAGAAGCAGAAAACAAGGGTAGGGCACTTTTTAATAAAATAGGCCACAGAAAGCCTAAAAGGATCCTGGTATCAGACCCCCTTCTCTATTATTGTATCAGCAGCCTTTTCAAAGATTGGGGGCTTGATACCGGCAAGGACATGGCTATCGAGCATATAAGCGGCTATGTCTTGAGGAATTTAAAAGCCGGCAGGCTGGACTTAAAAAAGTTCGATGAAAGGGTTACCCTGGTCGATTCAGAATACCTGTGCAGATTCTGCGATTATTGCCTTGAGCCGAGAGAGGTGTTAAAAGAAGTATGCGGGAAAAATTTTGTAGAGATGCGGCACAGAAAAAAACAGATGATAGCTACAGGAGAAGCTGCCTTCTTTTTTAATGGTGGCAAGGTGGAAGGCAGCCTCTTAGGCAAAAGGATAGCCCAGGAAGCAGAAGCTGTGAGAGCTGGTACAGCAGTGACTCTTTCCGGAACGGCAAAGGAAAACCTAAGCAGTAGTTTTAGCGGGAAAGTCCTTGAATTTGGGGAATTTATAAGAGAGCTGATCCAATAGAGATTTTATATTTCATCAATCCAGTCTCTTAAAAGCGGACAGTTTAGGGAGACTGGATTACCCAAAATATGCATCCCATAAGCCTTTTTCCAAAGTATTATACACTAACCAAATACCGGTATTTCTGTTATAATTTATTAGTTTTATTTTTAAGGAGAATGAAGCTATGGGTGTATTAAAAGTAAAAAACATTAAATGGTCTATCGACGGGGCCAATATACTAAATGGCATAAATATGGATTTCAAGAGGGGCAGTGTCCATGCCATTATAGGCCCCAATGGAGTGGGGAAGACCACTTTGGGTAATGTGATAATGGGCCTGGATGGATATAGGGATTTTGAAGGCGACCTTGTCTTTAACGGCCGATCCATAAAGGGGCAGGACATTTACCAGAGGGCAAAAAAAGGGATAACCATGGCATGGCAGGAACCGGCAAGGTTTGAGGGCCTAAAGGTGGATAAATTTATAGGGGCAGGGGTCAAAGGTAATAAGGGAAAAGCAGTTGAAGATGCCTTGGAAAAAGTCGGCATGAACCCTTCTGATTACTTCCATAGAGCTGTAGATAAAAACTTGAGCGGGGGAGAACGCAAAAAGATCGAACTTGCTTCGATACTTGCCATAGAGCCCAAACTGGTAATACTTGATGAACCGGATTCTGGCATAGATGTAGCTTCATTGCAGAATATATTTAATGCTGTCGCCTATTTAAAAAAACAGGGGACCACGGTTATCCTTATAACTCATTCCATGGAGGTTCTCAAACATTCCGAATACGCATTTCTTTTATGCTGCGGAGCTGTTCTAAAAGAAGGTTCGGTGGATGAGATCGGACCATATTTTGAAAACAGGTGCCTTCCATGCGAGCATGTAAACGAACCTGAGAAGAACGGGGCCAGGGTATGAGCACAGATGATATCCTAAAGGCAGCAAGCCTTCATACAGCCATAAAAGATAAAGATACAGCCAGGCTGGTAATAAATAAAGATAAGATAGTGGATTCAAATGAAGTAGAAGGATTACAAGTAACAGCCAGACAAATAAAGGACGGGGTGGATATTCATATAAGGTTAAGAGAGAACACCAGGGTCAAAAAGCCTGTCCATCTGTGTTTCGGGGTAACCCATAAAAAGGCTGTACAGAAAATTTTGCTGGATGTAGAGATAGGGGAAAATTCCACAATAAATATCTTTTCTCATTGCGTGTTTCCCAATGCCATAGATGTACAGCATATAATGGACGCTAAAATAAAGGTTGGTAAAAATGCCAGATATTTCTATACCGAGAGACACATCCACAGCGAAGAAGGAGGCATTAAAGTAAGGCCAAAGGCAAGGATCCTATTAGAAGAAGGAGCCAGGCTTAAAACAATATTTGAGCTTCTTAGCGGAAGGGTAGGCAGCATAGACATAGACTACGAGACTACCTGCTTAAAAGACTCAGTGATGGAGATGACCGCCAAGATAGATGGCAGAGCCGATGACGTAATAAAGATAAAGGAAGCCGGGAACCTTGAGGGGGTCAACTCTAGAGGTGTACTGATTTCAAAGGTGGCGGTAAGGGATAGAGCAAAAGCAGAAATTTATAACAAGCTCGTAGCCAATGCAGAATATGCCAGAGGCCACGTTGACTGCAAAGAAATAATACAGGGCGATGGACAAGCCAGCGCTATACCCATTGTGGAAGTGAACAACCCAAGAGCCCAGGTAACCCACGAAGCTTCTATCGGCAGTGTGGATTCAAAACAGCTCCAAACCCTCATGTCCAGGGGCTTGCCAGAGGATAAGGCTGTTGAATTGATAATCGAAGGTTTGCTCAGCTAAAGCAGCTCGGTTATCTTTTTAATATGTTCCGGAGTGCTGCCGCAGCAGGCACCGACGACAGAAGGATTATAATTCAGGTATCTGGATATGTTTTCAGCCATAATCTGAGGGGTCTCATCATAGACCGTCTTATTGTCTTTTAATACCGGCAATCCGGCATTTGGCTGGAAGATAAGTTTCGCATCCCGGTCAGCATTCCTCATCTTCTTAACTATTTCAAGCATCTTGGCGGAACCAAGGCTGCAGTTTGCTCCAACAACGTCTGCCCCCTTATCCTGAAGCAAGGCCACTGAATCCTCAGCTTTATTTCCCATCATAGTCCTGCCGTTTAGGCCAAAGGTAAGACTGCATATTACAGGCAGGCCGATGGCTTTAGCTGCTTGGGTGGCTGCATAAGCTTCATTTATGTCCATCATGGTCTCTATGAGTATGGCGTCTATTCCTGAAGCTGCAAGTATTTCCACTTGCTGGCTGAAGAATGCCAGTGCCTGGCTATAGGTCATATTTCCTGAAGGCTCCATTAGGACACCCAGGGGTCCGATGTTTCCACCTAAAAATACCTTCCGGTCATTTCCGGTATCCTTTCTGTATAAATCAATAGCTTCCCTTGCTGCGGAGACTGCTTTTTGGTTTATAGGCACCAAAAGGTCTTCCAAATTGCGGGATCTTAGTTTTACCGGATTAGAGCTGAAGGTATTTGTCTGTATTAGATCTGCTCCGGCATGAAGGTATGCAAGGTGGACGTCTGTAACTTTTCTTATGCCAGCTTCATCCATGTTCAGGGTATCAGGACTTTCAAGGTAGCCTAAGCCCTGCAGCACGGTACCCATTGCACCATCTCCTATAAGCAGCCTTGTATCCAGAGCCTCTAAAAAAGATTGGTTTTCTTCTAATTTCTCCATTATTTATTTCTTCTTTGCCATTTAGTTTTTTTAAGCATTTTTTTATGCTTCTTCTTTCGCATCTTTTTCCTTCTTTTCTTGATTAAAGAACCCATTTACCACCCCCTATTGCTTATCCCTTTTTTTACATTATAATTTATTAAAACATTGTTTATTACCATGGGATTAGTCTTGCAATTATAGCAGAATTATTAAAAGTAAGTAAGATTTAAAAATAAAGATAAGGGCAAGCTGTCAGCTTTAAACCATATGCAGTATTATGTAAAAA
>PWSB01000022.1 GCA_003563375.1 Actinomycetota bacterium
GCTTCCAAAAAATCAACATTCTCTATCTTCATTATAAAACTCAGAACGTCACCGCCTTCACCACATCCAAAACAATGATAAAATTGCCTGGTTTGGTCCACATTAAAGGATGGTGTTTTCTCCTGGTGGAATGGACATAGGCCTAGAAAACTTTTACCTCTTTTTTTCAGGCTTACATATCCATTGATGATGTCAGCAATATTTACTCTTCCTTTAAGTTCTTCTACTTCACCTTGTTTAAGGCTTTTGGACATCCTTACCTCGATTGGCAAAGTTTTCCAGAATATAACCTATTTTACCAGATTATACATAATGGTATGATAATTTTTAAGAAACTTCAGGGGGCAAAAGCCCCCTGACTCTGTATCTTTATTCTGATATTTTATTTATATGTGCCTGGGCTGCAGCCAGTCTGGCCACCGGAACCCTGTATGGGGAACAGCTGACATAATCCATTCCTGCTTTGTAGCAGAACTTTACTGAATTAGGGTCTCCACCATGTTCACCGCATATCCCGATTTTTAGATCTTTTTTTGCAGATCTTCCTTTTTCGATCCCCATAAGAACAAGAGGACCGACCCCATCGATATCAAGGGTGGCAAAAGGATCCTTTTCAAGTATTCCTTTTTCCAGATAATCAGGCAAAAACTTGCCTATATCATCCCTTGAAAAACCAAATGTAAGCTGGGTAAGATCATTTGTGCCAAAGCTGAAGAACTCAGCTTCAGTAGCTATCTGGTCCGCTACTATGCAGGCCCTGGGAATCTCTATCATGGTACCGACCTTATATTCAAATTTAAGGTTGTTTTTCTCCATTATTTCATCTGCGATATCCACTATCTGGTCCTTTAATATCTTAATCTCTTGTACCGTACCCGCAAGAGGGATCATAATCTCAGGTATGACCTTTACACCATCCCTGGTCAGCTCAAGGGCTGCTTCCAATATGGCTCTTGACTGCATCTCGAGTATTTCAGGATAGGTTACCGTCAACCTGCATCCCCTATGGCCCAGCATCGGATTTAATTCATGAAGTGCCCTTACCGTCGCCCTTAGTTCAGAGGCCTCAATCCCTAGCTCCCCTGCTATTTCCTTTATATCTTCTTCTTCTGATGGCAAAAATTCATGGAGCGGGGGGTCTAACAGCCTAATGGTAACAGGCTTGCCTTCCATCACTTTAAAAATTTCAATAAAATCCTGTTTCTGGTAAGGCAGGATAGTCATCAATGCCTTCCTTCTTTCTTCCTCATTCGAAGCGACTATCATCTTTCTTACTGCTTTTATCCTGTCAGCTTCAAAAAACATATGCTCAGTCCGGCATAGACCTATGCCTTCGGCGCCAAATTTTAACGCTGTAGCAGCATCTTTTGGTGTATCTGCATTTGTCCTTACGCCCATCTCGCTGTATTCTTTTATCCAATCCATAAATAATTCAAAATTATCCGAGATCTCAGGGTCCTTAACATCAAGCTGCCCTAAAAATACTTCACCGGTCGAACCGTCTAGAGTGATCCAGTCTCCTTTATTGACCTTTTGCCCATCGGCTTTAAAATATTTTTGATCAGCATAAACATTTACATTTTCAGAGCCGGCAACACAGCATTTGCCCATCCCCCTGGCCACGACTGCAGCATGAGAGGTCATTCCTCCCCGGGAAGTCAAAATACCCTGAGCAACTGACATACCTTCTATGTCTTCCGGAGAGGTCTCGGTCCTTACAAGTATTACCGGGCCATTTTCTGCCTCCTTTACTGCATCATCGGCATCAAATACTACTTTGCCCAAAGCAGCCCCCGGTGAGGCAGGAAGCCCTTTCGCAAGCAGCCTGGCATCTTTTTTAGCCTCCTTATCTATCTGTTTGTGGAGAAGCTGGTCCAGTTGCTGGGGCTCTACCCTCATGATGGCTGTCTTTTTATCTATTAAATTTTCTTTTTCCATATCCACGGCGATCTGGAGGGCGGCTGCCGCTGTCCTTTTGCCTGTCCTGGTCTGCAGTATATAAAGTTTCCCCTCCTGTATGGTAAACTCCAGATCCTGCATTTCCTTGTAATGTTCCTCTAGTTTTTTGAAGACTCCCATAAGTTCTTCGTAGATCTCAGGCATTTCTTCTTTTAGCTTTGTAATGTCCTGGGGGGTCCTTATACCTGCAACTACGTCCTCTCCCTGTGCATTTATAAGGTATTCGCCATATTCCTTGTTTTCACCGGTTGACGGGTTTCTTGTAAAAGCAACACCTGTTCCAGAATTTTGGCCCATATTACCAAATACCATGGCCTGAACGTTTACTGCAGTACCCAGGTTATGGGGAATATCATGGAGGTTCCTATAAGTTATAGCCCTTTTATTGTTCCAGGAACCGAATACAGCATCTACAGACATCTGCAACTGCTTTCTTGGGTCCTGGGGAAAGTCTTCTCCGGCATCCTCTTTTATGATCTTCTTGTAGCCCTCGACCAGTTCTTTTAGATCATCAGCATCCAGGTCAGTATCAAATTTTGCCCCTTTTTCATCTTTTTTAGCCTGCATGGCTTCTTCGAAGCTGTCATGTTCTACACCCATCACAACATCTCCAAACATCTGTATAAACCTGCGATAGGAATCCCAGCCAAATCTTGCATTGCCTGTCTTTTTGATAAGGCCTTCAACTGTTTTATCGTTTAGACCCAGGTTTAGGACAGTATCCATCATTCCCGGCATTGAAAAAGCAGACCCGGAGCGCACAGATACAAGCAGGGGATTTTCTTCATCTCCTAAGTCCAGGCCCATTTTTCCTTCCAGCTTCTTTAAAGCATCGTCTACCTGTTCTTGAAGCCCCTCTGGATATCTCTTTCCAAGCTCATAAAACAGATTACATACCTCTGTGGTAATAGTAAAACCTGGAGGGACCGGAAGCCCTATGTTTGTCATCTCGGATAGATTGGCTCCCTTTCCTCCTAATAATTTTTTCATTTCTTTTTTACCTTCACCAAAGAAATAAACGTATTTCTTTTTTGCCATTTTTACCTTTCCTTTCGTCGGTTTTCTTAATTAATTATAAAGTGTTTAAAATTGTTTTTAAAACCTAAAATCCTAACCCTCTATGACCAGTTTTGAAAAATCTGCTATATTCATATACAGGTCCCTTGCAGCTTTTACGAGGCTTATTCTGTTTCCCCTTATCTTTGGGTCTTTATCCATCACCAGAACCTGGTCAAAAAACCTGTCCACTATCTTTCCAAAACCTTCCAATTCTATAAGGATACCAAAATATTCTTCCTTCCGTAACCGGTCAGAAACAATATCCCCCACCCTGACCAACGCCTTATAGAGCCTTTTCTCATCATCATGGTTAAAGAGGGAGGGGTCAAGTTCAGGTATCTCTTTTCCCTTTGTTATATTCTGGCACCTTATCATGGGATTTGCCAGAAGCTCTATTTCCTTTTGGAGAAAATATTTTTCCAGAGCGTTGTACCTTTTATTTATTCCAGAAATGGAAGATATGCCTGTGCCGATGACTGATTCAGCAATATCAATCCTTTTTCCTTGCTTTTCTAAATTGAACCTATACCTTGCCAGAATAAAATCGAGTATTTTGCTTTTTAAACCCCGGGGCCTCTTGTGGCCAAAAGCCTGCTCGTAAAGGTAGGTGACAAAATCAATAAGGTCTGCAAGGGGCAGCGGATAGTCTTTTTCAAGTATGGAGGACACAATCCCCGATGCTTTTCGCCTCAATGCAAATGGGTCCTCCGAACCTGTGGGCATGTTACCTAAAATAAACATGCCGCAGATGGTGTCCATCTTGTCAGCCAGGGAGAGTATAGTCCCGATATCGTCACCAGGCAAAGTATCTTGGGCAAACCTGGGAAGATAGTGCTCAAATACAGCATCGGCAACCCTTTGGTCCTCGCCTCTTTCTTTAGCGTATTCCCTGCCTACGATTCCCTGTAACTGGGGAAACTCGACCACCATATTGGTTACCAGGTCGCATTTGCTTATCTGGGCAGCCCTCAATATAAGGCCGACTTCTTTTTTATCAAGCTTATCCGCTATAAAAGCGACTATTTTTTTAAGCCTGGAGACCTTATCATGCATACTGCCTATGCCGGTGTAAAAAATAACGCCCTTCAGTTTTTCGAGCCAACCGCTAAAGTCCTGCTTTTTATCTTCTTCATAGAAAAAGGTGGCATCGCTCAATCTAGCTTCAAGAACCCTCTGGTTTCCCTTGACGATGCTTCTTTCGTCGCCTTTTCCATTCTGGACTATCACAAAACTTGTAGTGATATCCCTGTTATCGTCTACAACTGCAAAATATTTCTGATGGTATTCTATAGCTTTAATTAAAATATCTCGGGGTATATAAAGGTATTTTGGATCAAAAGTACCTGTTGAAACATGTGGATATTCTACCAGATTTACAACTTCATCCAGCAATTCCCTATCCAGAAGGACTTTCTTTTGGTTATTCCAAAGCCTCTCCTCTAATTCCTGGATTGACTGCTCTATGGCACTCTTTCTTCGGGTGCAGTCTACAATGACATTACCCTTTTTTTCCAGGGCTTTCATATACTCTCCGGCATCCTTTATCTCTATCAAGCTTTTTTCTAAATTCCGTAACCCATAAGTAAACCTTTGTGACCGGAGATTTTCAAGTTCAAGGCCTATTACTTCTTTTCCAAGTAAAGCCAGTATCCATCTTATGGGCCTGGCAAACTTAAAATCATAGTCACCCCAGGCCATTTGTTTGGAAAAATTTATCTCCCCTATGCAATCCCTTAGCAGCCCGGGCAGAATTTCTATGGCAGGCCTTCCCTCTTCCACTATGTTCTTACCCATGTAGATTCCCCGGTCTGTCTCAATCTCCTCAAGCTGGGAAACATCCAGGTCCAGGCTCCTTGCAAAACCAATAGCAGCTTTGGAGGGCTTTCCGCTGGGTTCAAAAGCTATCTTTTTGGGGGGACCGGTTACTACTTTTTTATGGGAGTCCTGCATCCCTTTGACACCTTTAACATAAGCGGTAAGCCTCCTCGGCGTTCCGTAGGTATAAATAGAAGAAAAAGTTATCCTTTCCCGTTCTAATTTTTTCCCCAGGACCACTTTTAATTCATTTGCTCCTTCATATACTGAAGAGGAAGGGAGTTCCTCTGTCCCTATTTCAAATATCAGTTTCTTATCCATTTCTTTTAATCAGGGGAAATCCCATATCCTCCCTCTGTTTTAAATATACCTTGCATAATTTTTTAGCCAAATTCCTAACCCTTGCGATATAAGAGGTCCTCTCTGCGACGCTTACAGCTTCCCTTGCGTCAAGAAGATTAAATACATGGGAACACTTTAAGACATACTCGCAGGCCACAAACACCAGGTCTTTATTTATGGTCCTGTGAAACTCATTTTCAAATTTCTCAAACAGGTCAAGCAGCATATCTATATCAGCAAGTTCAAAATTATATACACACCATTGTTTTTCTGATTCCAGCAGGACATCAGCATAGATGATTTCATCATTCCATTTAAGGTCCCAAAAACTGTCTTTGTCCTGAAGATACATCGCAATCCTCTCGAGCCCGTAGGTCAACTCAGCGCATACCGGTTTTAAGGTGATGCCTCCCATCTGCTGGAAATATGTAAACTGGGTGACCTCCATGCCATCCGCCCATACCTCCCAGCCCAAGCCTGCAGCTCCTATTGTAGGGGAAGCCCAATCATCTTCAACTAATCTAATATCATGGCTCTTTATGTCAATTCCCAGACTTTTTAGAGAACCCATGTATAATTCTATGACATCATCTGGGGAAGGTTTCAAAAGAACCTGGAATTGGTAATAGAACTGGCTTCTGAAAGGATTTTGGCCGTATCTTCCGTCTGTAGGCCTCCTTGATGGCTCTACATAAGCCACATTCCA
>PWSB01000191.1 GCA_003563375.1 Actinomycetota bacterium
CACAGGATACCCTAGTCTGCGAATGCCCTGTACAAGCCTCTTAAAGGGTTTTAGAAAAAACTTCCTCAAAATTTTTGGTGATATCAATAAGGAATTGGTCATGCCCCAATCATCGGCAATAAGAAAGGCATCTATTTTTTCAGTCCCCGCTGCAGTTTCTGCCAACCTGAGGCTCCATTCGACGAAGGAATCACAGATGCCCATTACAAGAGAGGGATCATCTGCTATATTATAGGAGAGTGATTCTATGTTTAACAGGAACCAGCTCAATACAGACACAGGTCCCCTTATGCAGGCGATAATAGCTTTGTCTTTTTGGTTTGCATCGGCTGCATCCGCCAATTGCTTAAACCGCCAGGAGGCTTTCGGGTCGGGCATTGAATATTGCTGCCAGTCTTTGCGTCCTTTTATGGGACTTTCTATTTGCGAGATAATGGGGTATCCCTTTCTCTTATACCTTACCCCCCAATCATCTACACAATCCATGCCATCGGTCTTAAAAAACTCAACACCGCAATAACCTCCAAGAAAAACGGGAACAGCATCGATTCCCAGTTTATTGGCAATCTTTACCGCCTCTTTTCCCTCATAAAGCTCGGTGCTGTAGCCAAGCAAAATCCTCTGAATCCTTTGGCTGAAAGGGAATTCAAATATGGGTACCCTATCGGCTATACCCCCTTTTAAGGCTATTAAAAATCTTTCTCTCGAGAGCATTTTTTTAAAAAATATCCTGCCACGTATTTTATTTCTTATACCTTAGGGCCCCCCCGTCAGCCAATATATCCGCCCCGCAGATATATTCTGATTCATCGGAAGCCAAAAAAAGGGCAATATTTGCAATATCTTCAGGTTTTCCTATCCTTCCCAAGGGCACCCTTTCGGAAAGTTTTTGATTAATCTCTGGACTATCAGGGTATCTTGTCCTGAGCAGCGGCGTGTCTATTATATGGGGTGTGATAATATTAGCCCTTATCCCTTGGGATAAAACCTCATAGGACAGCCCCTTGATTATACCGTATAAAGCTGTTTTGGTAGCAGCATAATGCACTCCCCCGCCGCCTCCGCTTATTATAGTACCAGAACCGATGAGTATGATGTTTCCGCTTTTTCTTCTCATCATATCTTCTATAAAAGACCTTATCAGGTAAAAAGTCCCATTCAGGTTTATGTCTACCGTCTTCTGCCATTGGGAGATCTCCATATCTTGTATAGCTATCTTGGGGCCGTATCCTGCTGCGCATACCAGAATATCAACCTTGCCGTGCTCTTTTAATATCCTATCGCAGGAATCTTTTACTGAGCTATAATCACTTATATCGCATTTGCAGTATTTGCAGCAAACGCCGTATTCACCCCCTATTTCTTGTTCTAGGTCTTCTGAATCCTTTATATCGATTAAAGCAATATCGGCTCTATTTTCCGCATATTTTTTAGCTATGCTTTTCCCAATGCCGCTTGCTCCGCCTGCTATTACGGCAACCTTGTTGACTAATTTAGGTTCGTTCATCTCTTGCTCCTATATATTTTTATGGTCCCATTAATTAAGTTCATTGCCCAAATACATCTTCAAGGGTTTTGGTGTATTTTTCGAGTATTTCATCAGCCTGGTCTCTGGTGGTTATCAAAGGAGGCTTTATTTTAAGGACAGCCTTGCCCTCTCCGGTACCGCCAACACCAAAAATAATCCCATTTTTAAAACCGGTCTTGCGCATCTTTGTGCAGCCATCATAATCAGGTTCCCTTGTCTCAGGATCTTTAACGAATTCTACACCAATGTGGAAACCTATGGCCCTTACATCACCCATTTGGGGCCAATCTTTCTGCAAGTTAAAAAGTTCCTCCTTAAGGTAAGCGCCCACAGCACGCACATTACCTAAAATATTGTCTCTCTCTATTATTTCAATCTGTTTAAGTGCAGCAACCTGCGAAACCTGATTGTTCCCAAATGTATGCAGATCGATACCGTCCATCTTCACTCCTTCGATCTCATCAGAGATGACCACTGCATTTATAGGGTATCCGCTTCCCATGGATTTACCCAGTACCATGATATCGGGGCTTATCCCATAATGGTTTGCTGCGCTCCAGTCTCCCAGCCTCCCAAAAGCAGTTTGGATGCAATCCCAAATAAGGATGATGTTATGCTTTTTGCAAATATCCTTTACGCCCTTAAGGTAGTTCTTTGAAAATATTATCTGCCCTCCGCTGGCCTGAAGGGGTTCCATGACCATTGCGGCTACCGGGCCGGTCGAGCCGTATTTTATCTGCATCTCTAATTCCTGGAGGCACCTTCTGTCCACTTCTTGTGCATCATCCCTGTTACTCACCTCAAAATAGGGCCTGTAATAGTAAGGGCCGGGCACCCTTATGAAATTTTGGGAAAAGTGAGCCAATGTCGCTCCGCCATGATACTTTCCTGTAGCCATAGTTCCCGGGTGGGAAGCGCCTGTGGTCATAAAAGAGGTCCCATGGTATCCCGCATAAAGGGCTATGAAGTTATGGGCCTCCGGCCTGTTTATAATGGCTATCTTTAGGGCTGCCTCGATGGTCGCCCCGCCGCCTATAGTAAACATCACCCTGTTCATGTTATCAGGGAATATTTCAGCTATTTTTTTTGCCAAAAGGTAACGGGGAACGGTGTAGAAGCCTGTGTGGAAATGGTTGGATAACTCTATCTGTTCTTTTATCACCTGGTTTATTTCCGGATGCGCATACCCTAGATGCAGTGCCCATGACTGTGAAGTACAATCTAAATATTTTCGTCCCTCTATGTCATATACATATATGTTTTCTCCCCTTAAAAGGTTTACCCCGGGAGTGCCTCCGCCTAGCATTAAATATGGTTCATATTCGGTAATATCTTCTTTCTTAAACTCCTTGATTTTTTTTATAATAGGGTCCATTTTCTCTCCTTTGTACTAAAATGTATTTTTATGATTGTTTTTTTATTATAATGTACTTTTTTAAAAATATCAAAAGTAATTTAATTATTTTTTACTATTTGCACATAATCATCAAATGCCTCTTTCCATCTATTTCGGTCTCTAGGCTCATAGATTAAAATATTTGATGAATTAAAGGATATCTCCCTTCCCTCTTCAATACTTTTGATCTCACCAGAAGCTTTAAGCTGCATGAGCAGGTTACCCATGGAGGTAGTCTCTACAGGACCTGCTGCGACAGGTATTCCTGTGAGGTTTGAGGTCCACTGGCAGACAAGAGGGTTTTTAGCTCCTCCCCCTATAAGATGTATCAGGTCCACCTCGGTCCCGCCAAGTTCAGCGATCAGGTCAAGGTCGAATTTAAAACGCAGCACCATGCTTTCGTAAATACACCTTGTCACCTCCGCTATGTCCTCAGGTTTTTTCTGTTTTGTCCTGGCACAATAATCCCTTATCAATCCAGGCATATTATCATGGTTCTGTGAGAATATCTGGTCATCGATATCTATGAAAGCATTAAAAGGCCCGGCTTCTTTGGCCATTTCAGCCAGTTTGCCCCAGCCAAGTAAATTGCCATAATCCATAGCCCATCTTTGGCGGCATTTTTCAAGGATCCAGAAACCAGTCAGATTTTTAGCGATCAGGTTTTTACCCTCTGCTGCCCCCTCATTGGTGATAGCAGTGGGCAGCAGCCTGGTATCCAATAAAGGATCCTCGGTCTGGATACCGATAACGCACCATGTGCCTGCACTTATAAAGGCCCACCTTTTTTTAAAAACCGGCAGGCCTGCCACTGCTGAAGTCGTGTCATGTGATGCTGCGGCTATAACCGGCAGGCTATCCACCTCCAGCTGCGTGCATACTTTTCTAGCCAGGTTCCCTATCTTTTTGCCGGACATCACAATGTCTGGAAACAGACTTTTTTTAAGGCCCAGTTTTCCCAACAGATAACTGTCCCAGGTTTTTGTCTTCCAATCCAGGAGCATTGTATTATTCGCAATAGTAAACTCACTGCAGAAGGATCCAGTAAAAAAATAATTTAAAAGGTCGGGCATCATCAAAAACTTGGCTGCATAACCGAGTTCTGGCTGCCTGCCAAGCCTCATACCATAAAGATAGAAAAGGGGTACCATTGTATATATAGGGTTTATGCCCGTAATCCCAAAAAGCCGCTCCCTGGGGACCATCTCATAGAACCTGCCCCTATTGTCTATGTACTTTCCGGGGTCCCTGTAGCTTAAAGGGTTTGAGGAAAGTCTCCCATTTTTGCCTATCAGCCCAAAATCAAGCCCCCAAGTGTCCAGGGCCACAGACTCAATTTTTGGGCACTTTTTTTTTGCAAGGGCCAACCCTGCACAACATTCCCTGTATATGTTAAGTATGTCCCAGTAAAGACTTCCGGCAGCCTCTATAGGCCCGTTCCCAAAACGGTGGACCTCTTTTAACCCTATTTTATAGCCGTCAAAGCTTCCCAGTATGGCCCTGCCACTGCTGGCCCCGACATCTATAGCCAAATAATATTTTTTATCCATATCTTCTGCTTATTTGATAACCTTATAGCTGCGTGCTAAACCTGCAACCTTTTGGATCCTTTCAAATTTAGCGCCGGGAGGTGTGGTATCAGCAAAACTTAATATAATGTTTTGACCGTCTCCTACCTCTCTGAGCGTTTTATCCATGTATTTTTCAAAACTGTATTCATCCATGGCCCTTTCCAGGACACAGACCGAAGGTATTCCGCCCCATATAGTTATTTTATGGCCAAAAACATCCCTTATTTGTTTAAGGGCCAGGCTTGTCATCGGCTCAGGGCATATCGAATCTGCCACATCTATCCCGCTTCTTACATATTCATCCAGCAGCCCTCTGTTCTCACCATCAGCATGGGTAAGTAAAAATTTATTATTTCTGTGGGCTGCCCTTGACCATTTTTTTAAATAAGGGGATATGTATTTTTTAAAAAAAGGGGGCCATGTCAGGAAACTGTCATAATTTGCCCCAAGAAAAATGACCTCTGCGGTACTGTCCATAACTATTTCAAGGTTTTTTTTGTAAAATATATTTATTTCTTCGGCAAGTTTCTCCATCCCTGCAAGGTCATCATTGAAAAGATAAACAAAATTTTCAAATTGCATCAGTTCTTTCATGATATGGTGCATGGGAGAAGCAGCCAGCATGGAAAAACCTACTGCCACTCCATCTTCACCGACAAAATTTTGGAATTTTAAAAAATCATAATAATTCTGGCCAATCCCAATGTTTTTAAAGATATAGCCAAGAGCCCTGAAATCTTTGGGGCCTTTTATCGGGTGTTCCACCGTATGCCCTATCGATGCACCTGCCCTTTTCATCCTCTCATCATATAGATATTCCGTATGGATTTTTCCATAAGGGGTGCCTATAACCGTTTTGGTCAGGCCGCCTACCCTGCTGACCTTGATATCAATGCTGTCCGTATCTATTCTATAAGGATTAGTCTTAAGGTCATAAATGCCCAATGCCAAAAGCCCCTGGCTCTTGTCTTCAATAAAATCCCTAAAATCAGGGACAACAGAATGGTATCCGATCCCGATGTCTTGGGTGATCTCCTTCAGGGAACAATTCCGGTATTTTTTGGGCAAAGTATTATTATATTTGTTAGCCTTATACCAAAGATCCATTCTGGGGACAAATGGTAAGAAGTCATTCGGTTTGCCTTCAATGGTGGACAATATCACTTTTTTCCAATTTATATTCACGATAAGCCTTCTATCAACATCAATATTTACCATATTTATGGACAGAATTTATATAAGCTATATAGTTCTGGTGAGGGATATAATCCACAATAGAATGGGAGCTGTCCGAAATATA
>PWSB01000040.1 GCA_003563375.1 Actinomycetota bacterium
ATGTGCCTTGTCCAGCATGGCCTGGTATTTAGTATTGGTATTATCTTCATCTTTTTTCAAATGGGCATAGAAATATAATTTGTCAACCGCCTGGCCCAATCCTTCAAAGGCAGCCATTGCTTTTAGCAGGATATCTCTTTTGTGCAACCGGCCTTTGAATTCAAGGATGCCATTGGTTTTTTCTATTAATGACCTGTACCCCTGTTCCCAATCTGATTCACGCTTGTAAATATCAGATGTCTTCCATTTAAGGTCCCCGGGTATTTTATCCCTTTCAATTATATTTTTAGCCTCATCCCCCATTTATAATTTCCTTCCCGTTTTTTGTTTAGAGATATTATATGAAAAATCTTAAATATAATTAATAGATAAAGGTAAAGTTTATTGGATACTAAAAGTTTATGATGTTAATATAAATCTAGAAGATAGCAAATATATTTCTCTAAGATAAAAAGAGGAAAAATGGCCGGCAAAAAAGGAAAAAAGAATTCTATCAGCCAAACGCGAGGGTTTTTATATACTATTGCCAGGTTACTGGGGGACGCGTCTGCTGTCCAAAAAGGAAGGGTAGGAAAAAGAATGGTCAGAAGGGCAGCGGGCAGGTCTGCGGGCAGGACATTGAGAAGGCTGATAAAATAATATTTTTACCAACATTTACTCAAGAGCTGTCATGGGCGGCTTTTTGTTAAATATCGCCTTCTTCGTTTGAATTTTGTAATCCTGGAATGTATAATGGATTTGATTTTTTGGTAATCAACTTATCTGGCGGGAAAGGACCTATTGGAGAGAAGAGGCAGGAAAGAATCAGTCATAATCTTAATCATAATGATAATAATTGCCGCTGTGATAGTAAGCTGGATCTCGGGACTTTGGAGCTGTGAAGCGGGAAGAAGGGAATTAACCGAGGATGAGAGGCTCTCCATTGCCGATTATGTGAACTCCATCTCCGTACTGGTACAGCAGTCAAACAAGGTATCCTTTGATTTTTTTATGACCCTTGACAGGGTTAGAAATATATCCAGGGAGGAGCTGGACTCAAGGCTATTGGATATTATTGAAGAAAGCATGATAATTGTCGAAAACACCAAAGAACTTAACCCCCCTGAGAACTTTGAAGTAGCCCACGGGTATGTCCGTCTGGTCTTTGAAAGCAGAAAAAAAGCATATGAGACCTTCAAGCCTGCTGTGTCCAACGCCCTTCAGGATATAGATCTTGATATATCAGCCTCCCAGATGACCAATGCCTTTCTATATATGTTCATGAGCGACGAAATATATGGAAATTTCCAGGAAGAGTTGTACGAGACGGGGGAGGAGATGGGTATAAACAACCTTACTATAATCGATTCCAGGGTCCTTATAGATAAAAACCTTACTGATACACAGAACGTGTCTGCTTTTATAACCGATCTTAAAACCGTGACCACTTTACAGGAAAGAAGGGGAGTGGCGGTTCTTGCCCAGAGCATAGAGTTTGAGCCGGGTGTAATAAATGAGCAGGATGATTACTTGATCCTCTCCAAAGGCCCCGAGATAAGCGTATCGGTATTGATAGAAAACCAGGGGAATGTCGTGGAAAACGATATTCCGGTGGTCATGACCTATAGGACCCAGGACAGCCCTATTGAAGAAAGAAACTATACCATTGAAAGCCTGGGCCCTTCTGAGCAGAAGCTGGTAACTATCACCGGTTTTCCTGCCTACCCAGGCAGGCGCTGTGAGCTGGAGATAACTGTGGGCCCTGTTCCGGGAGAGGTCATGCTTGCAAACAATACAAGCTCTCATAGATTCATGATGGAAAACTAATAAAGGAGACTGGAATGGAAATAAGAAAAGAGATCGATTTTGGGACTACCATAGCACTCTGGGGACCCTGCCCTGATCGTTTCCTTTCCCAGGGGTATAAAAAGGACACCTCTTTTGAACAGAAAATTGAACTTATATCAAAAATAGAGGATATAAAAGGGGTGGACCTGTATGGTGATTGGGATGTAAATTTGGATAATGTCCATAAAGTAAAAGAGATATTGGATGCCCACAGCCTAAAAACATTGTTAGTCACCGCAGACCTGAATTCACTGCCTGAATTTGGAAGGGGGTCGGTTGCTTCCCCTATAAAATCTTCCAGGGACCTTGGCTGGAAAAAGATAAAAGAGGCTATCGATATGGCCCAGATACTTGGGTCGGAGATGGTAGATCTCTGGTTCGGTCAGGACGGCTATGATTATTCCTTCCAGATAGATTATGTATGGGGTTGGGAGCGTATAATCCAGGCTATAAAGGATGCTGCTCATTATGCTGATGAAAAAGGGGTCAAGATAGCCCTGGAATACAAGCCAAGGGAACCCAGGACACATATTTTTACGGCTACTACAGCTAAAATGCTATTAGCGGCAAACCAGAGCGGTATGGACAATGTAGGCATACTGATAGATACAGGCCATGCCTATAATGCTGGTGAAAATATCTCTGAGGCTGTAGCTATATGCAAGCTTGCAGGCGACAAGCTTTATTATGTGCATGTAAATGATAACTACAAGGTATGGGATGATGATATGATGGTAGGGTCTATCCATCCATTTGAAATGGTAGAATTTTTATACTGGCTAGAAAGGACAGGATACAAGGGACCCATAGTGCTGGACATGTTTGCTTTCAGGGAAGATCCGTTAAAGGCAGCCAGGGAATCAATAGAATTCATAAAGCGGATACGTAACCTTCTGCAAGACATTGATGAAGAAGAGATAGAGAAACTTCTAAGGAACCAGGATGCCACAGAATCTATGAAGTTTTTAAGAAAAAATATCATCAAATAGTTCTTTACCCTAACAGGATGTAAAAATAATCCATACTTTGAGCAGTATGGCGGAATTAGGCCCCAGCCTTAGCAATAAAGAGGTTGGGGTCCCCACAGTTTCCAAAAATTTTTTAATTTCTCCCATAATCTTTTGCATGTAAAATCGATGTCAAGGGCATCCCTGGAATTCATGAGGTTAAGAAAACATATCATCAACTATTTTTTACTCCAACCGGTTTCCAAAAATTTTAAAAAAAGGTTTACAAGTTCAGGATATTAGCTATAATGGTTTAAACTTTTGGTATTAAACATAATATCTTTATGGAAGATAAGCAAGACAAATCGTTTACCATCTTATTGATCTCAGATGCTAAATCAAAAATAAAAAAATTCAAAATATCTTTTAACCTTTTGCGGGGGCTGTTTGTGTTCGCAGTAATAATAGTTGCCGCTGTTGCGATACTTGTATCCAATCTTTTTGTTACCAGGCAGAAACTCCAGGATAAGATCGCCGAGGTTGAAAGGATAGAATATAAGATTAATTACAAGACCATAGAACTGGATAATCTTGAAAGGAAGACCTCTGAAATAGAGACCAAGACAAGGATTCTGGAAAACTACCTAAAAGAGGTAGAAGACCTAGACAGGATGGTAAGGGATATAACCGGTGAAGGAGGCTTTGAAAACGAGGTGGCGGTTTACACCTCCGACCTTAACGCCAACATAGATCTTGAGAATGATCCTGACGAGATTTTCTACTACAGCATATCCCAGGACCATGAACTTGAGGATATAGATGCCTTGCTTGATGAACTTCTAATGGTTGCCCCGGAGATGCAGGAAAAACTTGCCGAGGATAAAGAAAAGATGGAAGACCATATCTATATGCTCGAGCATACTCCATCGATATGGCCTACCTGGGGAAGGGTAACCTCGCCTTTTGGGGTCAGAAGATGGGGAAGGATACATCAGGGCCTTGATATTGCCAACAGTGTAGGCACTCCTATAAAGTCTTCCGCAAGCGGGGTAGTGATTTTGGCTGAATATTACGGTGGTTATGGTAATAAGGTAATGGTCTACCACGGTTTTGGTTACACTACTGTCTATGCTCACCTCTCCAGGTTCATGGTAAATGTAGGGGACCAAGTAAAGCAAGGCGACACCATCGGGCTTATGGGGAACACCGGGTTTAGTACAGGCCCTCATCTTCATTATGAGGTAAGGGTTGAGGGGACGCCCAAAGACCCCATGGATTTCCTGCCTTAAACGGCTTTGCTCCCTGTCATTGTTCAAATTTAATCTTCTCAACACTCTTTATAATAAACTATTAATATTATATAATCTTTAAATCATTAGACAGGATAAGGATTATGACTAAAATTGCATATTTGGGCCCTGAAGGTACATTTACTGAAGAAGCCCTGGACAAATATTTAAAAGGTGATAAAGAAATAGAGAAAGAGCCTCTCCCTACGGTCATAGATGTTATTAAATATGTAGATATGGGGCGGGTTGACGAAGGTCTGGTCCCTATTGAGAATTCCATCGAAGGATCGGTAAACATTACACAGGACATACTGACCTTTGAGAGTGAAGCCAAGATAGTAAGAGAGATCACTTTACCCATAAGGCACAGCCTAATCGGCAGAAAGGGACTTAAGAAAAAGCATATAAAAAGTATAGTCTCCCATCCCCATGCTACTGCACAATGCAGAAACTATCTTTCTACCCATTTCCCTGATGCTGAGATCATAGCAGCTAACAGCACTGCTGAAGCTGTAAAAAAATTGTTAGAGACAGATGAGGGGGCTGCAGCTATCGGCACCAGGACCGCTGCCAGGATCTATGGCCTGGATATAATAGCCGGGGATATTGAAGATAATAAAGAAAACAAGACCAGGTTTGTCTTTGTGGGAAATTATGTTCCCCCAAAGACAGGAAAAGACAAGACATCCCTGGTATGCTTTTTAAAAAAAGACAAGCCCGGCAGCCTTTATAATATACTAAGGGAATTTGCTGAAAGGGACATTAATTTGACCAGGCTCGAATCCAGGCCGGCAAAAAAAAATCTGGGCGATTACGTGTTTATGATAGATGTGGACGGCCATCTCCATGACAAGGAGATATTCGAGTCCATAGAGATATTGAGGAAAAAGGTTTATCTGATAAAGATATTGGGTTCATACCCTGTCTTTAGTGAGGAGTTTTAATGATAGACCTGGAGCTTTTGAGGAACAGCCCTGATCTATTAAAGGACGAAGCCAGAAAAAGAGGACTGGACATAGACATCGACCTGGGGATCAAACTTGATGAGAAGCGGAGATCACTCATATTCGAAGTAGACCGGTTAAGAGCAAAAAAAAATGACGCTTCAAAGGTCATCCCCAGGCTGCAGGGAGACCAGAGAAAAGAAAAGATCATGGAGATGAAGGAGCTCAACCAGGAACTCGGAAAACTTGAAAAAGAACTTGCCATACTGGAAAAAGACTTCTTGAGCCATCTTTCCCATTATCCAAATATATCACATGAGAGCACTCCTGTGGGCAAGGATGAAAATGACAATGTGCTGCAGTATTTTAAGGGCGAGAAGCCTGAATTTGATTTTACTCCAAAAAACCATATAGAGATAGGGAGGAACCTGGGTATACTTGATGATGAGAGGGCAGCCAAGGTGTCCGGGTCCAGGTTTGTTTATATAAAGAATGAAGGCGCCCTTCTTGAATTTGCCTTGGTCTCCTATGTCATGGATGTCCTTCTGGCCAAAGGCTATATACCTATGATACCTCCCACTATGGTAAAACAGGAGGCCATGTATGGCACTGGTTTTTTCCCTGCCGAAAAAACACAATATTACAAGACGGAGATCGATGACCTTTACCTGGTAGGCACTGCAGAGGTGCCTCTCTGCGCTTACCACAGCCAGGAATTTTTACAAGCTAGTAG
>PWSB01000027.1 GCA_003563375.1 Actinomycetota bacterium
GTAGGGAAGAAACCCTGTCCAGTAAATCCTCTATAAACAGGGAGCCTACAGAAATACCCTCCAGCTCCTCCTCATGGTCTCTGGACATGATAATCATCTTAGGCTCTGCGTCGTCTACGACCCTCTTCAAAAAATCACGGCTTGACTGTAGGTCCAGAGGTATCAGGGTGACCCCCTTCATCAAGCATCCTATGTATGCCATAATCCACGGGGGGCCGCTTTCAGCCTTTATTATTATCTTATCTTTTTTTCCGATCCCTGCCCTGTCCAGCAGCGATGAAAACCTCAATGAGTTCTCAAGTACCTGCTTAAAGCTGTATTTCCATGTCCTGTATTTGCCGCGGAAATAAAAGCCCGCTTTGTCCCTTGAGAGATTTTGGTAAAAATATTGTCTTAGATCAAGGTCTTCCACCTTGGTCCTCCTTGCACTACAGGTTTGAATTAGAGTATATAACAGCATTTTCCCAACTTCAAACCCAAAAGGCCGCCCTCTAGATATTGTATAATTTTTTAATATAAAATTTTTATATTTTAAATTTATAGACGATTTTCCTTTAAAATATGAACTATTTGCAATATAATATTTTTTACTGGCATCATAGTGAGAGGACCGGGTTGGCGCGCTGCAGAAATTGTAGCCAATTTAGCTTTTTTCTAAAGGTAAACCATAATGGATTATGTGACAAATGCGTACCCATTATAGAAAATATCGTGTTAAGCTGCGCCCGGATAATGAAAGAATCCCTAAACTTTTTAAACAAGTCAGAAGACCTGCAGACCAGGCTGACCTACTGCAATCTACTTTTTAAAAATGCACTTAGATTAGAAGAATATGAAAAAAAAGGCATTCAGACCATAAAACCTCATCCCTCAATATTTATAGAAGAGTGCCAGAAGATAAAAAAAGAACTTCACCATGTTAGCCTAAAAGAGGAGAGGATAAGCTGATTGGAATTCTCTGGAGCCCGCGATCGGACTTGAACCGATGACCTTTTCCTTACCATGGAAATGCTCTACCATCTGAGCTACACGGGCTGGCCATGGTGGAGGAGAGAGGATTCGAACCTCTGAAGGCATACGCCGGCAGATTTACAGTCTGCTCCCTTTGGCCGCTCGGGCACTCCTCCATGGAGCCGGCGATCCGACTTGAACGGACAACCTGCTGATTACAAATCAGCTGCTCTGCCAATTGAGCTACACCGGCATAAATCGCCCAACCATTATCTTAACCTACCCCAATTATGTCAAGAAGCATCTGTTATAGCAACAGGCAGAACATAGTTATTATATACAATAATTTTGAATTTTCAATAGCAGGCAAGCATAATCCAGGGTTTTAAAAAAAAATAGATTTTAAATATAATAGGGTTGTGAACTTCGAAAATATTGGAAAAATTTTAATAGTAGTAGGTGTTGCTATCGCTTTACTTGGTGGGCTGTTGTTCCTTTTTTCAAGGTTCCAATTCTTTGGAAACCTTCCAGGGGACCTGAACATAAGGAGGGAGAACATCAACATCCAGATACCATGTGCGACAAGCATAATTTTGAGCATAATACTTACTGTTATAGTTAATTTAGTCATCAGATTCCTCATAAGGAGATAGGGGGTGAATTAAATGAGTGCAAACAATATAAGGTATCCTATAGCAGCTGGAAGTTTTTATGACTCAGACCCCAGCAAGCTTAAAAAACAGATCAGGAATTTTCTTGACAACGCCCAGGACCTAAAACTTGACAAGATTACTACATTGATAGTGCCCCATGCCGGATATATTTATTCAGGACAGGTCGCTGCACATGCCTACAGGCAGATAGAAGGAAAGGATTATGATTGCATCCTGGTTATCGCGCCTTCTCATTCCGAACTTTTTGATTTTGTATCCATATACCCCGGAGGCTACCAGACCCCTCTGGGTATAGCGGGAATCGATGAAAAGAACAGCCAGATGCTTGAAAAAGGCCATGACTTGATAAAGTTCTCTGCCCAGGGACACAAAGAAGAGCATAGCCTTGAAGTCCAGATCCCATTTTTGCAGGAAGTTCTTGGAGACATAGAGATAATACCCATGGCCATAGGCAACCAGTCCCCTGACCTTATAAAGGAGCTTGGCAATACAGTAGGCAAGGCATTTTCGCAGATGGAGACACTTATCGTCGCTAGTTCAGATCTTTCCCATTACCATCCATACAAAACTGCCCTTTCGCTGGACCAGAAGGTTGAAAAACTGGTCGCAGATTTTGATATACAGGGCCTGGCTGACAGTTTTTTTGGGGACAGGGTAGAGATGTGCGGGGGAGGGCCCGTTTTAGCGGCTATGACCGCTGCCCGGATCTTAGGATCCAAAAATTCAAAAGTCATAAGCTATAGAAATTCAGGCGATATTATAGGAGACCGGAGTGCGGTGGTGGGATACCTGTCTGCAGTCTTTTATTGATAACAGATTTAGGAGGCATATGCAAGATTTTAAATTAACTAAAAGAGAGAAAAAAACCCTCTTGGAGGTCTCTAAAAGGACATTGGTGGAAGCGGTCTACAATAGAAAAGCTCCTAAAATACATATAGCAGATGAAAGCCTTAACCAGAAATGGGGGGCATTTGTCACCCTTCACCTGGACGGGAGCCTGAGGGGATGCATAGGAAACATAACAGCCCAGACACCCTTATGGAAGACAATAAGGAATATGACCATAGAAGCTGCATTTCATGACCCCCGGTTCCCGGCAGTAGATGCTTCCGAGCTAAGCAGGATAGAAATTGAGATATCGGTCCTATCACCCCTGAAGCAGGTCAAAGATATTTCAGAGATAGAGGTGGGCAAGCACGGCATCTTAATAAAAAGAGGCCCTAATCAGGGATTACTGCTCCCCCAGGTAGCTGCAGAGTACGGGTGGGACAGGATAAAGTTCCTTGAGGAGACTTGCTGCAAAGCGGGACTGGCCAAAGATAGCTATAAGGGCCAAGACTGCCGGATCTTTATCTTTTCTGCCCAAGTTTTCAGCGAAAAAGACCTAGGAGCTGAATAATTTATAAAGTTCTTCATCCAGTTTGCTGATTATTATGCCTATCAGTCCGGGGCCTGTATGGGCCCCTACCACAGGTGTGACCTCGGTTATGGTGAAATCTACATAGTTTAGGGAAGGTTCCAGCTTTGCTTTTATCTTTTGGGCCTCTTTTAATGAAAGGGAATGCACTATGGATACAACCACCCACTTCTCTTTTTTGAATTGCTTGAGCACCCTTCTGGTTATCTCCACCAGTGAACCATACCTGGTAAAGGAAATACCCGCCATGCCCACTATCCCCTTTTCTATGCCCAGTATCGGCTTTATCTTTAAAGCTGAGGAGACAATATTGGCAAGTGCCGGCACCCTGCCGCTTAATCTTAGGTATTTGAGGGTATCGATAGTGCCGTATAGCCTTATATTTTCTTTCAAAAAATCAAGCTTGGGCAAAATCTTTTCAAGGCCGTAACCTTTCATTGCCGCCTTGGCCGCAGCAATAGCCATAAGCCCGCAGCCCATTGTCCCTGCAAAGGAGTCATATATTGTTATCCTGTCCTCTGAATTCAGCATCCTTTTAGCCATCCTGGCGCTGGTCAGGACCCCTGAAAGCTTGGAGCTTAGATGGATAGAGATTATTTTTTTGTGGCTTTGCAGAAGACCGTTGTACAGGATATAAAAATCTTTAGGGGAAGGCGTGGAGGATTTAAATATTGCATTCTCTTCTTTTTGAAGGGTGTATATCTTGTTTGAGGTTATGTCTATACCGTCTTTGTATTCCTTCCCTTTATAGTGTATGTATAGGGGGATGACATTTATACCATATTTTTCTACGTATTCAGGGGGGATATCCGAAGCACTATCCGTTACAACCGCAAGCTCTCCCTTCTTGATCATATCCTTCCTTAACCTCGGGTTACCAACAAACGCCTTGCCATATGCAGATTATACATCAATACAAACTTATTTTTAATATTTGTTTTTTAGACAGCAATTGGATAAGATTTTATGCTTAACCATTATTATTGAAAAAATGTTATAATAATCTCTCAAAATTTTATAAAAAAGGAAAGAAAATGCCTATTTTTTCAAAAAAAGAAAACATAAGAGGCAGCAAAACCGTAACTATAATAGCTGAAGGCGTAAGGGTGCAGGGAGATATCATCTCTCCCGGGTCCACAAGAATAGACGGGAGCCTAAAAGGAAAGATCGTCTCCCAAAAAGAGCTGGTTATAGGCAAGGATGCGGATGTGGAAGCTGCCGTCAAGACTACAGATGTTATAATAGCAGGAACCTTTAAGGGGGACATGGTGGCCTCGGGAGAAGTCGAGATAACCCCTACAGGCTCTTTTATTGGAACCTTGACACAGAAAGATGCACTGCTTACAGTTTCAAAGGGAGGGGTGTTTAAAGGGGAGAGCCTGATATCTGATGACTCCGGTGTTTTTAAATTTGATAAGGAAATAAAAGACATCCAGGAATCGGAGGATATTAAAGAAAAAAGCAAAACAGGTTAGCCTACAAGTTCCATCTGTCCCCATAAGCCTATCTTTGAACTTTTTATAACCAAAATGCCTTTTAGGGCAGGCATTTTTTTGAATTCTTCAATAGAACTTTGTATTTGGCCCTCTTCTGATATCCTGTTTGCAAGGGCAGTAGCTGCCGCATCAGCCGATATCGTGGTTGAAGCCAGGACTGAAACCAGGTCTGTTTTGCCCAGGCTCAGCGAATGTCCCATGGTGCCTGAAGATGAACACAGGCCGCAGGGCGTGTTTTTTGGCTGTATTTTCAATTTCAACTTATCCCCAAGCTTTATGTTTTCAGTATATATGCCTGCGATGACCTGGTGACCGCTTTTTATAAAGATATCCCCTCCGTTTTCAATTATTATGGTGCGGGCCTCTCCCATAAGCTTTCTTCCAATATAGTCACATACCGCACCAGCTATAGAAGCCATGGGTCCGACCCCGTATACTGCTGATTTTCTGACCATCTCATTTATTATTTCCGGGTATGACATATTTTCCCTCAAAGGCGACAGGGACTTCAGGAAGGCAGGATTTGTTTTTGATACCCTGTCAACGGCTTCATAAAAATCGATTAGATGCTTTACCAGGGCATCGATGATATTTTTACTGCTGGCTACGTAAAGATCGGTGTTCCTGTAGGCAAGATGCCACTTGTATGCTGTCTTGCTGCTTATTTTTTTCCTGTATATAAAGCTTTCATCAGCTATCCGCTCTATGATAAGTTTCGGCCTGTTCATTATTTTTTTGCGGCCCTGCTGTAATATAGAAAGACCGCGAATATAATCACAAAATAGGTAATACTGACAAAAGCCAGCATCCCCCAATCGATGCTGCTAAAAATATGCATCCCTAGGACTAGTACCGGGATAAGGAACAAAGTGGACACAATTCCCAATACCATCGCATTTTTAACTCTTGGCTTAACGGACACTGATTCCCTCCATAATACAGCGGGCAGTACCCCTTAAATATTATAAGGGCAACAGTGGCTTTTTTTCCATGTTTTTTATCAAAAATTTGCAAAACCTTTATAATAAAGTATTATTATTAAATTGTATTTTAAGGAAGACCATGGCTAAGACTATTGAACA
>PWSB01000187.1 GCA_003563375.1 Actinomycetota bacterium
AGGGTGCTAAAGGTGAGGATAAATCAACCCATTTTGATTTTTTTTATATGTTCATATACCTGCAGCAGCGCCG
The DNA here is from genome assembly GCA_003563375.1 of Actinomycetota bacterium. Taxonomy (GTDB): domain Bacteria; phylum Actinomycetota; class Humimicrobiia; order Humimicrobiales; family Humimicrobiaceae; genus Halolacustris; species Halolacustris secundus. The sequence goes on from PWSB01000187.1 coordinate 74, forward strand.
TGCCGGCCTTTTGGTGCCAAACCAGCAGAGCATCAGGATCAAAGACAGTGGGCTCCCTATTAATGATTATGAACTTATGGCTTAAATCAGGAAGGTGGTTTACAGGAGCGACCTCCAGGCTTGAGCCGATTATAAGGAGCAGATTGCTTTTTCTGACCTCTGAGGCCGCACGCTCATAAGCTGTGCCCAAGAGGTCTCCGAATAATACCACATCCGGCCTAAGGACCCCTCCGCAATCACATCTTGGTGGGATGCTGCCTTTTTTTACAAGGTCCATTATGTATGTAAAATCATATTTTTTCCCGCAAACAATGCAGTAGCCCTTATCCAGGTTCCCATGGACCTCGATTACTTTAGTTGACCCGGCCTTGGCATGAAGCCCGTCTATGTTCTGGGTGATTATCCAATCGATCTCTTTCTCATCCTGCAGCTCGGCTAGCACATGATGGGCCTTATTTGGCTGTGCGCCTTTGACCTTTTTTATCTGTCCGAGGACTTCCATCCCCTTTTTATAGAAGTTTCTAGGGTCATTTATCAGCTTATCCGCAGACAACAGACCGGGGTCAAATCTCTGCCATAAGCCTCCAGGCCCCCTGAAATCTGGTATTCCGCTTTCTGTAGAGATCCCTGCTCCTGTAAGTACGGCCACCTTGTTACTGCTTGCTATGTTTTTTGCTATCTCTATGGCTTTATTCATAATTGTTTACCCCTTGATGTTATCCGTAATCTTCCCAGTATAATATATCTTATCTTCGATGGATGTTCTACCGGGGTGTAAATCCTTAGATCCCTGTTTTTTTTAAAACCCAAAAAAATACCTAGCCCCAGCATATCTCCTTCCCCGCTGCAAAGCCCCATAAGGCTGAATTTTCTAACTTTTTCCAGGAGCTTGCTAAATGGAGGAAACCCTCCAAGGTTTTTGGGGTCTAGTGATATCTGGAAACCTTCTTTAAAGTAACTATAAAACCTATCTTCCCTGTTCCTTGCCCTTTGCTCAAAAGTCTTCTTCTTAAGGCTTCTGCCCATCTTCAAAGTTAAGATATTTATATTCTTAGATGGGAAAAACCTCTCTTTATAGGGCCTGAGCTCCTCCTCCCTTTCAAATAAAACAAGATGCCTTGGAGAGATCAGGCTCACCTTATAATATTTCAAAGTCTGCCCGTAATCACCCAGCACCAAGCCTGTGGTGTCTATTATCACAAGGTCTGTTTTTTTTAAACATTTTTTAGACAATAGGAATGTCCCGGTAACCATATGGAGGAGATTTCCTCTAGGAGAAGTCGAGCCTACGAAATACAACTTGTAAAAATCCTTACCGAATCGGTCGGCTTCTTCAACGGTATTAAAAACCTGGGCCCCGATACAGGAAGGCGGCCCTATGGTAGACTGGCCGACATCACTATCCACCACTGAAGCCTTTCTACCGTTTTTTAGGGCAAGGCTGGCAAGCCTTTTTGAAAATGTTGTCTTACCGCTATCGGAATGCCCCAAGAGAAACACAATTCCCTTTTTTAGAGAAAGTTTTTCTAAGGCATGATCATAATCCTCATATTCTTTCAATTCCTACCACCCTTAATTTGCCCATACCTTGTAATTATATTGTATGATATATCTTTTAAATTAAAAAATAGGAAAAAAGCTCATATTATATATTTGATGATGGTGGTAAGAAAAAATGCTTGTGTCAGCGCTTAACCCTTGTCTTTGCTATAGTCAGCACATATACATGGCCGACCTCGCCTTTATTTATAATAGCTTCGGTAATGGCTTTTAAGGTCTCGCCTGAACTGTAAAGGTCGTCAAAGAGAAGGACTCCTTTTCCCTTATAACGATTATTTTTGACCTGGAAAATATCTTTAAGTATGTCTTTTCTTTTTGAAGCCTCTTTAATGTCCAATAGCTGCGGGGTATTCTTTGTTTTTACAAGGTAATCAAAATCTACAGCTATATTCAGTTTTTTTCCTATATATTCAGCCAGCTTATAGACAGGCTGGATGCTCCTATCTAATTTGGAAGGAGGCACGGGCAGTATTACAGAGATTCCAAGAGGCAATATGTTCTGCTTAATGAAGAAAGCAGCAGTATCACCCAAGGCTTGTATCTTTTTGGAATCTCCAAAATATTTCAGCTGATATAGTTGCTCCCCTATATCCGTACGCTTTATGAGCACAAGGTCATTTTCCTTGGCATCTTGCCTGAAGGTATTTTGGTCAAGTGCCCAGCCTTTTTCCCAATTTCCTTGAAGGGGGAAAGGATTAATTTTCATAGGAAAAATCTCAGGTTACTTTTTTAAAATATAATTATTATACATGTAAATTATCAAAATAACTATTTTTACTTTTTATTAACCAAAATTTGCTTCCAGATAGTTATGAGCCTGTCTGGTGGGCTCACAAACCCTGTATTTGCTAAGCTCAGAAGTAAACCTTATGGCTGAATCAAGACAGATCTTATGACCGCAGGAGACAAAAACAGGCTTGGTCCCTTCCCTGGTCCTTAAAGCGGCCCCTATTACCTGCCCCCTATCTTTTACCAGGCAATAGCTTCCCTTCTTATTTTTTGGCTCCTTATAATCACCCAGAAGCTTAGATTTTGCTACCCCTATGGATGGCAGGTCTAAAAGTATGCCCATATGTGAAGCCAGGCCCAGCCTTCTTGGATGCATGATACCATTACCGTCAAAGAATACAAGGTGGGGCCAAACTTTAAGAAGTTCGAAACATCTAAGCACAGCTGGGCCTTCCCTGAAACTCAGCAGGCCGGGGATATAAGGGTAGGTTGCTTGTACCTGTACCGTTTTTTTCTCAATTACCTCTAGATCAGGGTATGAAAAAACCAATACAGCACAGCTTAATATGTGATCCCTGGAAATTTTAACATCGACTCCAGCAATATAATCGGGTTTTTTGCAAAAATCCTCTAAAACCACTTTTTCTGCTAGTTCTTCTTGAAGCTTGACAGCTTGTTTGTAATCTATGTTCCACCTTTTATTCATAATATTTAATCTTAATATTTAATCCCTTTAGTTTAACCTATTTATTAATTATAATGAAACATAGTGGAGGGGGGACATGCGTTTTACAAACAGAAAGTCAGCAGGAAAACTGCTGGCAGAAAAACTTGAGAAGTACAGCAAAGATGATGTGGTGGTTTATGCACTGCCCAGAGGGGGAGTTATCCTTGGAGCGGAAATAGCCCGCCATATCAAAGCTCCGTTAGACCTGGTTATCACCAGGAAGATAGGCCATCCTATGCAGCCTGAGTATGCTATAGCGGCTGTCACTGAAGAGGGTGAGATGGTCGCAAACCACCAGGAGATAAGCCAGGTAGATAAAAATTGGCTCAAGCAAGAAACAGAAGCTCAAAAAAATGAGGCAAAAAGAAGACGCGTCCTATATCTGAAAGGCAAAAAACATCTAAAGGCAGGTTCTAAAACTGCCATCGTAGTAGATGACGGCATAGCAACCGGGTTTACAATGAAAGCGGCGATACTCCAGCTCAAAAAAGAGAAGCCTCTTAAATTAGTGGTAGCCATCCCGGTTACTCCACGCAGCACTGCAGAAGCCCTGAAAAATGAAGCAGATGAGGTCATATCTCTTGATATCCCAAGTGATTATAATTACTTGGGAGCTGTAGGCGCATATTATGATGAGTTCTACCAGATAAACGATGAACAGGTCATCCAGGTACTGGATAAATTTAAATAAATTTTATATATGAAAATTATATTTATAATATCCATTCTGATATTGGTATTATCTACCTCTTGTGTTTTTATTGAAGGCTCAGGGCAGTATATTAGCAGCAGGATTGAAAACATGGAAGAACAAGGAGAAGAGATTATGCTGACTGAACCGGATAGGGAAGGGAATATACCTTTAGAGCAAGCAATAGAAAAAAGAAGATCGGTAAGAACTTTCACCGATGAACCCTTAGATGAGCAGCAGATCTCCCAGCTTTTTTGGTCTGCACAGGGAATAACCGAAGAAGCTACGGGTTTTAGAGCCAGCCCATCGGCAGGTGCTCTATACCCCTTAGAATTATATCTGGTAAGTGTAGAAGGTGTTTTCCATTACCGGCCAGAAGGACATAAAATGGTCCAGACAAGTGCCACTGATATCAGAAGCCTTTTAGCTTCATGTGCGCTGGGACAACAGTCTGTGGCCCAAGCCCCGGCAAGCATAGTGATCACCGCGATATATGAAAGGACCATTGCCAGATACGGTGATAGAGGTATCAGATATGCTGATATAGAAGCTGGGCATGCTGCACAAAACATTTTACTGCAAGCCACTGTGATGGATCTGGGCGCAGTACCCATAGGTGCTTTCAGAGACCAATGCGTAAATGAAGCCCTGGGCCTGGATGCAAGGGACACTCCCCTATATATAATCCCTGTAGGCCATACAGCTGATTAGAATAAAGCCAGCATCCTTATCTAGTTTTCACATTCCCACAATAAGGTTATTGAATCCTGTGCGGTACCTTCTGAGTTTACAGCCTTTGCTGTCAGGGTATAACTCTGCCCTCTTTCCAGATTGACCTGAGCTATGTCATTTCCCCAGGCACCAAAACTATCGTCTTTGCTCCATTCGATGGTTGGCTGGGGATCACCGGTGGCCACTGCTTTGACCCTGTAGAAACAAACATCGTTTTCGGGAGCATAGGTGGGCCCCATGACTACCTCAAGGTAAATGGTAGGGACTTTTTGCCGGGGTTCCTGTTCATTTTCTCCATCTCCTCCAATACGCTCGATCTCAGGGGGGTCGGGGGATGCATCCCTGTCTATATCTATTTTACCTTCTTCACTTCCCCCGCCCTGGCACTGCCCGCAGATCAATGCCATGGAGAATACCATTACTAATATAAGGGTTATAAGTATAATAAATAATTTAGCCTTACTCATATTCAGGTTTTATCTTAACAATTACAAATCGCTATTATGATAGCACAACCTTAAAAATAGTTATAATTCCGGTTTGAAGGTACAGAGGGTCAGGATTTATACAAGCAGCATATTTCATCGATTTTTTTAATAGAGCATTTTTCACATAAAGGTTCGGCCTTGCATATCCTGTTACAGTGATGGTCTATCAAAGCATGATATTCATTATATAGATAGACGTCTTTAGGAAGATTGGCCATAAAAAATGACCTTATCTGCCTATAGCTTCGGTTTCCATCCAATAAGCCGAATCTCCGTAAAAATCTACTGGTATAGGCATCAGAGACAAAGCTTGGTTTATTTCCAGCATATAGAAGTATGCAGTCGGCGGTCTCTTCACCTATACCCTTAAGCCCAATAAGTTCTTTTCTTAAAAGTTCTGTATCCTTTTGAAACAACCTGTCCAGGCTTCCCCCATATTTTTTATCCAAGTGCCTGCAGAACCCTTTTAGGCATTCAGCTTTTTGATTATAGTATCTGGAACTTTTTATAATTTTAGCCAATTCATCTGCATCTGAGGCTATTATTGCTTTGGGGTTTAAAAGCCCTGAGGCTTTCA